>JAAFHJ010000285.1:0-5776 GCA_013298325.1 Myxococcales bacterium
ACCGGCGACACTATCGTAACTGAGGTGTCTCGGACCGACCGCTGGCAGGAGGGCAGCGATCTCTTCGTTTGTTGGAACGTGGAAATTACGGTCTTCATCGAATTTCCAGAGCGGCGACAGCGTTGCAAATGTGACATCAAAAGCCCCTTCTGAACGCCGATTCCAGGAAAGAGAGGCCTCAAGAACCTCCCGCGTTTCTGGATGGAGGAGGAGCGATTCACCGGGGCGGAGGCGGGCGAATTGCCAGGGCTCGCCGGAGGGCTTCCACGTCGTGAGGAGGGCGTCGAGGCGCTGAAACTCCGCTTCCGCTTCCGCAAAGGCCTGGGTCGCTTGCGCGCGAGGACCGTAGGCGCGAAACAGGAGGAGCGTCCCCATCGCGTGGCCGCGATGTTCGCTGAAAACCTCTTGTACTTCTTGGTGTTCTGAAGGGGCCTTTTCGGTTCCGCAGGCGTGGAGAAGGCACGTGAACGCGAGGATGCGGAGCCGCGCTGCTGTCATTGTCGCGGGGCGCGGCGGAGCTTGGGCAGGACGGTGACTTCCCGACGGCGCTCCCGAGCGATGGCGACGAGGCGGCCGACGAGGGCGCGCCCCTCGGCGACGTCCGGTAGACGTTCAAAGTCGCCATTCCAAAGCTCTAGAAGTGCGCTGTCCTCGGTCACTACCAGGCGATCGATCTGCACCCAATCAAAGCGACGAATGCGCGGGATCCCGAGCCCAACAATCGAACGAATCATCACCGTTTCGTCGTCGATCGTCACGCCCTGAAGGCTCGTCCGGACGACGGTCGCCATGGCGCAGGCGCTCACAAAGAGGGCGACCTTCAGCGACGAGAAGGCGCGGAAGCGGTCCCCCTCGACGATGAACTCAAAGAGGGGACCGTCGACGGTGCAATAGTTTGCGTACAAACTAATTGCCACGAGACCGAGGGAAAAGACCAGGAAGAGCGCCGAAGGGAGACGCGCAGGGAAGGGGAGCCCAAAGTGGCGCGCGCCCGGTGTCGCCTCGACGACCATGTCGAAACGGGCGACCGTCCCGTGGATTTCGGTGATCGTGATCGGCTCGTCGTCGTCGTAGGCAAGGGGCGTGAGCGGCGTGGCGACTCGGAGGGCGTGCGGCTTTTCGGCGATCGACATGCGTGGAAGACCCTTACCCCGCCGCCGACGGAACGCTTGGACCGGCGGCGAAAAAAGTTCCGCTTAGTCGAGGGCCTTCGCGCGGCGTTTTGCACGCAACCGAGCGATTTCGCTCTTCGAAGGGTTGAGGACGAGGAGCCCGTGGGTTGCGTCGACGAGGCAGACGTCCCCCTCGGTGGCCCACCGGAAGAGGCCACCAATGTTACCGATCGCCGGGACGCCGAGCAGGGCGAGGAGCGTCGCGCTCATGGGATCTTCCGCGACATCCGATAGGGCGACCCCAACCGGCGAAGAGCGCGCACTCACGAGCAAATCAAATACCGTAAGTGCGTCGGCGACGAGCACCGCTTTGGAGGGGAGTTCGGCCCGCTTGTCGGTGCGAGCCAACATCACGAGGGCGTCGCACAGGTCTTCGATGGCCTTTGCGCGTCGCTCGGAGAAGGCATCCTGAAGAAAACCGTGGGCAGTTCGTGCAGCAAGTCCAGCTACTTCACCGAGAGCGGGGCCGATCCCTTTCCCCTTCGAGACCAGGGAGAGTGCGCGCTCGCGAAAACGTGCATCTTGCAGGATTTGCGCGTAGTCGTCCAGGAAGCGCGCCTCTTCGCCGAGCGAAAGTTCCTTTGAGCGTTCTCGAAGTGCGTCGATGTCTTTCGTCGCGTGCTCGAAGGCGCGTGCGAGGGCGCGTGCCGCCGCGAGTGGGTCGGGCGCCCCCGGTGGGACGGTTCGTTGGGAGGGGCGTCGGGGGGCAGCAACGGCGCCGAGGGCGACCCCTTCCACGATCGGTTGGCCGGGAAGGATGACCTTTCGCGTACCTCCGCCGGCCGCGCGGGCGTTCTCCGGGCGCCGGTTGGCGCGCTCTTCGCGGCGCGCGTCGAGGAGTTCGGCGCGCTGGATGCCGCTCGCGACGAGGGCGCCTAGGGAAAAGAGGAGTTCGACGTCGGCCGGCGCGAAGGGGACCGATCGTCGCTGAACGACAAGCGCCCCGAGGGGGGCGCCGCGCGCGAGGAGCGGAACGGCGAGGAACACGGGGAAGCGCGCCTCAGCGAGCGCCTCGAAAGACCTGAATTTACGCTGGTTTTCTGCAGCTACCGTTGCGATCGGCTGCAAACGGGCGACGGCGTCACCGGTGAGCCCTTCGCCGACGGCGAGCCGCACTCGGCCGAGCGCCGAGGCAGGGAAGCCGACGTTTCCACGCATGACGAGGGTCGTCCCGTCCCCTTCAAGGACGTAAATACTGGCAACATCTGCGGAAAAGATGCGCGCAATGCGGGTGGGCGCTTCGTCGAGGATCGTGAGAAGTGGCCACAGCTTGCCGGCCCAGTTGAGGAAATCGGAGAGCGCTTCGATGCGGGAAGCGGTCGGTGGCGGCAGGGACCGGGAAACCATGACGCGCGACTATAGCGCGAAGCGTCGTAGCCGTCTGGTCTACCGATTTACGAGAATTTCGAAGACTTTCCCGAGCCCCGCGTCCTCTTCATGGAGGAACATCACGCCGGCGGCGTCGCGGGACGTCCACGCGACCCGAGCCGTGAGAACGAGCGGCTCCCAGAATTCGGGCACCGTGACCGTGAGGACGACGCGATCGCCGACGAAGACATTCGTGCGCGGCTCGATGCGTGCGCCACCCAAACCGATGTCGACGACGCGCACTTTGGTATCGCTGCTGTCTTGCGCGGAGGCGAGGGAGGCAACAAATCCAACTTTTCGTCGTGCTTGGGCGCGGAAATGGCTCGGCGGCTCGGCCATGGGACCCGAACGCTAGCCGCCCCTTCCGCACGCGGGGAAGAATTCGGGCCGACAATTTCCTTGAGGAGCTGCGCCACCGGGGCCGGGAAGAATGGTTGCACTATTTCCCACCCGGTTTTTCGCGTTTCCAACGCCCGCTCGACTAAGCTCCCGCCGCCATGTCCGACGAACCGCGCAAGAGCCCTCGCGAGAAATTCCTCGGCCTTAACGTCCGCTACAAGAGCGCGTCCGTTGATGACTTTATCGAAAACCACGCGGTCGACATCGGCCGTGGAGGATTTTTCGTAAAGACGCCGAAGCCCTTTGCTCTGGGAACTCTTGTAAAATTCGAGATCAAGATCGCCTCCGACGAGTCGGTGCTGAGCGGTGTTGGCTGCGTCGTCTGGCGGCGTGAGCTCGAACCGGGGGCGGTCGCCGTCCCTGGCAAGGCGGCCGGCATGGGGGTGAAGTTCCTCAAGCTCGAGCCGGGGGCGCGGACGGTGCTGGAGCGCCTCCTTGCGACGAAGGCAAATGCCGGAAAGTCTTACGAATCTGAGCCGGAAGGGGCTCTGCCCGCCGGGATCGCCGTTGATGCTTCGTTGAACGCGTCGGCTCCGACGGCGAAGGCACCGGCCGCGCCGTCGGTCGTTCCCCAGGCGCCGTCTGTTGTCCCTGCGGCGCCGTCGGTCGTCCCCGCGAGCCCTTCCAAGGTGGCGCCGGCCGGCTCCGTGAAGGAGCGGCCGCTTCCGCCGTCGATTCCGCGCTCACCTTCTGTTCCTCTTTTTCCGGAAGATCGGCCACTTGCCGAGGCGGCCCCGCCGTCGGTGGCGCGCCCGGCGACGAGCGCGACGGCGGCACTGCGGGACGCTCGTTTGGGGGATCCTCGCCGTCGGACGGAAGAAAGCGTCGCCGGGACGCGGCCCGCCGCCCCCGGAAGCGGATCGATCGCCCCGAAGCCGGCGATCCCCGCACTTGCTCCTAAATTTTCCGGTACCGGCCTCGCCGCCGTCGATCCTTCGGCGCCGCGCGCGACCTTTGCCGCCCGTCGTGGGTCGCTCGGCGCCACGCCGCCCCCGCCCGGCGTGGTCGGAATGACCAGTCGGGCCACGGCCGTCGACCCGCTCACGAAGACCGCCGAGTCGCCGCAGGCGGTCGATGAAGCGCTTCGTGCTGATGCGCAAAGTGCCGAATACTTTGATAAAGCACCTGCACCGTTGAGTGCGCGACCGACGCCCGTCGTCGGCACGCCGGCCGCGAGTTCGAGCGCGAGCTCCAGCGCGACGAGCATGTTCTTTCCGGCTTCCAGCGGCCCCTCGGAGCCGGTCGTCGAGCCGACGATGATGAAGCAGGCCTCCGAACTCCTCGAAGAGGCGCTGAAGGAGGCCGGCGGCGATCTCGCTGAAATCGCGAACAATCCGCTCGCCGTCAACCCGCGGAACGTCGAGACTGTTCCGCCGGCCCGCGCCCCCGCGGTGCCGCAGGCGCCGATGGCCGACATCGCACCGCCCCTCGTTGGCAGTGCGACCGCCCCGGCCCGCCCGGAGGCGCCCTATCAGCCGGTTCCGACGGTCTCCGTGCGCGCCGTCACCGTGCCCGACGAACCGTCCAATACCGTTCGAAACATTGTGATTTTCGTCGCGGTCGCCGCCGTTGTTGCGGCGGTGGCCTTCATCGTGCTTCGGAACGATCGTACGACTGGGGCGGCGGTCGTTCCGCCGGCCGGGTCGGCCTCGGCTTCGGCGAGCGCGGCGGATGACGTCCGAAAGCTCGCGCCTCCAACCGGCGGTTCCGCGCAAGCGGCGCCGAGCGCAGAGCCGGCGAAACCGGCGCCACCGATCGATCTCGACGCGCCGAAACCGGCCGAATCTGCTCAGAAAACGGGGATTGCGCCGACCCTTGCCAAGCCGACTGCCGTCGCTCCGCTCCCCGAGTTCCCGGCGAAGCCGGTCGAGCCGAATCCGGGGACGGGGAAGCCGGTCGACGGAAAGCCGGTCGAGCCAAAGCCGGTCGAAACCGCCAAGCCGCCGGCCGCTGGGCCCGGCGACATGGACCTAAAGTGAGCGGTCGTCTGGTCCCAAATCGCTGACGAGGGCGACGAAGTGGCGCCCGATCGCGAAGGTGGCGCCCCAGAGGAAATCTTCGCCGATCGGGTAGCCGATGCGGGGGAAGGTGCCGCTCGCCGCTTGCGCGAACGTCCGAAGCGAAACGGCGTGGACGCGTTCGACCTCGGCGGGGTTCGGGCGCGGCACGAAGTCGTGGGGCAGAAAACCGACAACCGGCGTGATGACAAAACCGGTTCCGGTGACGAGATCGTCCAAAGAACCGGCAATGTTTACGTCCTGGCGCGGTAGACCGATCTCTTCTTCTGCCTCACGAAGGGCGGTCTCGAAGGGGCTTTGATCTTCGGCGTCTCGCTTTCCACCGGGGAAAGCGAGCTGGCCGCCGTGCTTGCGCATGCCGTCCGGGCGCTTCACGACCCAGAGGTGAAGATCGCCGTCGCGTTCGAAAAGTGGAAGAAGCACAGAGGCTTCCACGACCCCTTCCGGCGTCGGCAGGGCGCGGCGGCTCCGCTTCGCGAGAGCGGCTCCAAGCTTCGCCTCCAGCGAAGCGCGGGTGAGGGGCGCCGGGATCTTCACGCGAGGAAGCGGTTTCCTGTGCGTTCTTCTGCGATGGTGGTGCGTGCGCCGTGGCCGGGGACGACGATCGCGTCCCCTTCAAGCACAAGCAATTTTTCGCGAATACTCTTGAGCAAGAGCGGCCCGTCACCGCCCCAGAGATCGCTGCGACCGATGCCACGACGAAACAGGGTATCGCCGGAAAACAAATGCTGTTCCCGGCCGGTTCCGACGAGAAAGCAACAGCTCCCGGGCGTGTGCCCCGGCGTGTGGAGGACGGCGAGCTCCAAAGGGCCGGCGGTG
>JAAFHJ010000285.1:5786-6540 GCA_013298325.1 Myxococcales bacterium
GTAGAGGAAGCGATCCTCTTCGTGGAGCGAGGCGGGGGCGCCGGTGGCCGTCTGCAGTTCGGCGGTCGCGCCGACGTGATCGACGTGGGTGTGCGTATGGACGATGCGCGCGACTTTTGCACCGAGCGCATCTAACCGACCGCGGATCTTGGCAAAATCGCCACCAGGATCGACGACGAACGCCGCCCCGCTCGACGGATCGACGATGAGCGAGCAGTTGCAGCCGAGGGGGCCGACCGGGAACGTCTCAATATGCACGCTCCCGAGTAAGCAGGCACCCTCTCGGAATGCAATGGTCAGCAGGCGGGTGGTCGCAAGCTCTCCAAAAGCTCTGCAATTTCGCTCACATCGACCACCGGATACTCGCTCCCCCGGCCGGGACGGAGGCTCACGCTCACCGGCCGCACGCTCCCGGGTCGCACGCTCGTGAAGAACTCCGCGCCGTCTCCCGCTTCGCGGGCGGACGCGCTGACCGGCTTCATCGGTCGTACGCTGACGGGTGGGAGCACGTGCACGCTCGTGTCGGGGCCGAAGAGGTCGAGAAATTTCTCGACCTCGCCGAGCAGAAACGAACGAAATGCCAGGACTTCTTCCCAGGCGAGCGGCAGGCCTTGCTCGCCGGCGATCGCCCCCGCCTCGACGGAGAAGCGATCGACCTCCGCGACAAATGCGTCGACGGCGGGCGTCATTCGGCGTCGCGCATTGCGGGGCGGGAGCAGCGCCGGGAGCGGCGGCGGAAGCAGCCGAGAAAAAA
>JAAFHJ010000283.1 GCA_013298325.1 Myxococcales bacterium
GTTTCAGCGCTCGGTTTCGCGGCGACATCCGAGCGCTGAAACCGCACAAAAAAGGCGACTTCAGCGAAATCTCCCTTCGACTACGCTCCGCGATCGAACACGTACGGTTGGTCGGAATCTCGTCAGAACCGTGCACAACGAAAACTCACGATTGACTGCGCGACGAGATTCCGGCTTTCTGACCGATGCGCGCGACGTCGAAATCCAGCGCGGGGTGGGACCTCGTCGAGCTTCTCTCGAAACGTCCCTTCACCGCCCCACGATTCGACACCCCTTTCTGCTGCACTGGATCGGGGCTTCAACTTCCCTTCGCGCGAGACAGGTAGTCCGATGACCAAGAGCGAACTCATTGATGCCCTGGCAGCCCGGGGAAAACTCACGAAGGCGCGAGCTGAGCTCGTGGTCAATTGCGTCTTCGACTCCATGACGGAGGCCCTCCAAAACGGTGAGGGGATCGAAATCCGCGGATTCGGCAGCTTCAAGGTGAAGCCCTACGAAGGTTACGACGGTCGCAATCCGCGCACCGGCGAAGCCGTCGAAGTGAAGCCGAAGCGCCTTCCGAAGTTCAAGGTCGGCAAAGACCTTGAGCGGATCGTCGACGAGAGCCGCGCCGTAAAGCCGGAACTCGACGCCGACGACGACAGCGACGACGAGTGATGGGGGTCAGGGCCGGCTCCTAGCCGCGTCCCTGCCAAACGAAAACGCGTGCCCGTCTTGAAGACGGAGCACGCGTTTCGCGTTTGTCGGAGCGGGAGGTGCCTACTTCGCCCCTTCCTGGGTCTCCTCGACGTCTTCGTACTTCCACGCGCCGTTCTCTTTCGTGAAGCGCGAGCGCTCCGTGAAGCTGCGATCGCGCCCCTTCTCGTACATACGGGCGCGGAACGTGACCCACCCCTTATCGCCGTCGACGCTCGTGGCGAGCACCGAGAGCCCCACGTAGCGGAAGGTGTGCTTCTGCTGGCGGTAGGAGGCGAGGAGCGGCTCCAGGGGGAGCTTGCGGTCCTCGTGGTCGGCGGCGAGCGTTTCGAGGAGGTACTTCGCGTCGCCCAAGGCGAAGGCGGCATAACGGGAGCGCATGAGCGCTTCCGGCGTCGGCGCGGTCGTTGTGCGCGCGTGGAACGGGGCGCAGCAGTCGCCGTAGTTCTTTCCGCTATGGCAGGGGCAGGGCTTGCTCTTGGCGAGGATCATCGCGGGCGTTCTAGCCCGAGGGTGTCGTCGGCCGAAACCCCCATTTGCGAGGGGCGACGAGTGCGATAAGCGGGCGCCCATGTCGCGCTTCCTTCCTGTCGCCGAGCAACTTGCCGTCCTCGAACGCGGCGCCGTCGATCTCCACGTCAAGGCGGAGCTCATCGAGCGCCTCGAGGAGTCCCGCGCCCAAGATCGTCCGCTGCGCGTGAAAGCAGGCTTCGACCCGACCCGCCCGGACCTGCACGTTGGCCACGCGGTCCTCATGCAAAAACTTCGGCAGTTCCAGGAACTTGGCCACACCGTCATCCTGCTTGTCGGCGAGTTCACGGCGATGGTGGGCGACCCGACCGGCCAAAATGACGCGCGTCCACGCCTTTCACGCGACGATGTCCGCGCGGCGGCGAAGACGTACACGGAGCAGGCCTTTAAGATCCTCGATCGCGACCGGACGGAAGTGCGTTCCAATGCGGAATGGCTAGAAACGATGGGGGCGCCGGCACTCGTCGAACTCCTCGCCAAGACGACCGTCTCGCGCATGCTCGAACGGAACGACTTTTCGAAACGGTTTGAAGAGCAGAAACCGATTTTTCAACACGAGTTTCTCTACCCGCTCCTTCAGGGCTACGATTCGGTCGCTCTCGAGTGCGACATCGAGCTCGGCGGAACCGACCAGCTCTTCAACCTCCTCATGGGGCGCGATCTTATGCCAAAATACGGCAAGCGCGCCCAGATGGTCTTGACGATGCCGCTCCTTGAAGGGACCGATGCCAAGATCGAAAATGGCAAGGTCGTCGGCAAGAAGATGTCAAAGAGTGCCGACAACTACATCGGCCTCGATGAGCCTGCAGAGGTTATCTTCCGCAAATGTATGCAGATCGATGACGACGTCATCTTTCGCTACTTCGAGCTGCTTTCGTCCCTGTCGAACGAGGCGATCGCCGCCTTGAAAGAAGATCGGAAGAACGGACGAAACCCGATGGAGATCAAGGCGATCTTCGGCCGTGAGCTCTGCACGCGCCTCCACGACGCCGACGCTGCCGAGCGGGCCGAGGCGAGCTTCAAGGCGGTCTACAGCAACAACGCCATCCCCGACGACGTCCCCACCTTTTCCATCGCCGCCGTCCAGGGCTCGGTCCGGCTCGCGAATGCGCTGCAGGCCGCCGGGCTCGTAAAGAGCGTCAGCGACGGTCGTCGCCTCCTGGAGCAAGGGGGCGTCGAACTCGATCAAGTCCGCGTCATCGACCCGCTCCACGCGCTGGCCGTCGGGGGTCCGTACCTGGTGCGCGTCGGCTCCAAAAACCGCAAATTTGCTCGCATTTCTGTCACAGAATGAAGACGGCGGTCTCCGCAATCGGCCTGGGACTTGCGCTCCTCGCCGCCGGGTGTGGCTCGTCGCCGAAGGTCGCCGCACCGGCGCCCCCCGATCGTCTTCACCTCGATCGCGCGGGGGACGTCCTTCCGGCCCCCGGCCTCCACGACGCGCTCCTCGTGCGCCCACGCGACCTTGCGGCGGAGCCGGAGTTCCTCGCGGCGATCGAGCGCGTATTTCCTAAGAAAGAGCGACTCGGCTACGTCGAGGCGCGCGGCGGCGTCGACCCGTTTGAGGGGCATGAGACGGTCGTTGCGCACTACACGCATTCCGAACTCATGTACGTCCGCGCCCCCCTGGAACCGGGGCGCGTGGAGGCGGCGGCGACGAAGCGCTTGCTCCTGGAAGGGCGCGCCGTCGACGGAAATGGGGCGGTCATTCGGCTCTTTGGGGCAGCCATTCGTACCGGCACCCCGTCGCCGGAAACCGCCCTCGAAGGGCGTCAAGTCGCGCTGCTGGGCCGCGAGGCCTACGTGGAGGAGAGCGGCACGCGAAAGCCGCTCAGCGCCCTGACCGGCCTCGCGCGCGGGCGGATCACCCATACATTTTCCCTCTTTGGGAGCGAGCCGGCCGTCGCTGCTCTCGCCGACTGGCCGGTGGTCTACTACGTCGCCGGGCCGTTTCCGAAGACCGCTGGCGCTGGCCTCCTCGCCGCAGCGAAAATGGCGCTCGTCCGCGCGAAGCCGATGCCCGGCGACGGCCGTCACGCGGCCGTCGAGTGGTACATCTTCGCCGACTATTCGCGCGACCCTGCCCGCGCCGTGGAGACGGCGACCGCCGAAGAGGCCCGCATCGCGGAGAGCGCACTTGGCCGACTGCTCGGGCTCGATCGGGCACCACGAAGAGACCCCCCGATTGCCGACGCGCAAGGGCTTCACGGCGGCGCGGTGGTCGACGTCGAACGCCTCGCGAGCGGCCTTCTTGCGGCCACCCGCGGCGACGCGACGTCCCTGAAAGACCTAGACGCCCCGTTCCCCGGGCGCTAAGCGGAATACCACAGAATTTCCAGTCTTTTTTGACGAACCGCTTGACAGTGCACGCGGTTTCGCGTACCCCCTTTCGCTCCCTATGGGCAAGACTCCCGGGCGCACCTCCGCAAGCGCAGATACCAAGGCGAAACAGGCGGCCGCGCCCCGTGGCTCCGCGCCGGCGCGCGTGGCATCTGCGAAGTCGGCGGACAAGCCGCTCGCAAAAAAGGGTGCCGACCCCCAGGACTCGACGGCGTCGTCTGGCGCCAAGAAAGCGAAGAATCCTACGGAAACGCTGGAAAAGGCAACGCCGACCGCGTCGGCAGCCAAGAAGGGTCCCGCCACCAAGAGCGGCGCGTCTGAGAAGGCGACGAAAGCGGTTTCCGGAAAAGACTCGAAACCGGCCTCGACGAAGTTCGCGCGCGACGCCGCGCCCAGCAAGGTGTCCGTGAAAGAAGCTCCCAAGAAGGTAACCGCCAAGACCACGAAATCTGTCGCGAAAGAGGCTCCTGCGAAGGCGGCTCCCGCGAAAGAGACGACGGCCAAGAAAGCGGTTCCTGCCGCCAAGACCGCTGCCAAGGAAGCCCCGAAGAAGGCGCTTCCGTCGGTGAAAGAGGCGGTCCCGCGGGCCAAGGAGTCGGTGAAAGCGCTCCCGGTCCCCGTCGCCAAAGAGTCGGCAAAGAAGCTCATTCCTGCCGCCAAAGAGTCGGCAAAGAAGGTAGTTCCGGCCGCCAAGGAATCGGTAAAGACGCTCGCCATCCCGCCGGCGAAGGAGTCGGCGAAGAAGATCCCCGCCGAGCGCCCGTCGGCGAAAGCGATCCCTGCGGAGCGTGCCTCCTCGCGCCGCCTCGGCCGAAGCCCCTTGGCCCCGGAGTCGTCGCCGCAACTTCCCCTCCCGCTTAAGAAATTGCCGCCGCCGCCCACCCTCGGCACCTTCAGCCCTTCGACCGGTACCGGTCAGGGGCGCATGCCGCCATCCCCGGCGATCGGGGGCCGTTCGTCGGCCTCGATGCCGCCGCTCGCGCCGCCGTCGGCCAACAAAGGGCCGTCGATTCCGCCTCCGATGCCGAAGCCCCAGCAGCAGCATCCGATGAAGCGGATCATGAACATTTCCGACCCGCCGCCGGCGGTCGAAATGACGCTGAATATCGGCGACAACGCGGTGCATCTCAAGCACGGCGTCGGCGAGGTCGTCGCCATTGAATCGATGCCGGGCCTCGGGAACTTCTACCGCTTCATCCTCCTCGATGACCGCACCAAGAAGTTCATGGTCCCGACGAACGGACAGACGGTTCTTCGCCCCATCATGAGCGCCAACGAAGCCGACACCGTCATTGAGACGATGCGGGCCAAAGAGGTCGCCGTGAACGAACACCCCTGGTCGCGGCGCTTCCGCGTCTACCAGGAGATGATCAACTCGGGCTCCCCCTTTGAAGTCGCGAAGGTCATGCGCGACATGCACCGCCTCAAGTTCGACAAGGATCTCTCCTTCGGCGAGCGGGTGCTCCTCGATCGGGCAAAGAGCCTTCTCATGAAGGAGCTCGCCCTTGCGAAGGGCATCACGGAAGAAGACTTGCAGACGGAAGTCACCGCGATCTTCTCGACCTGATTCGCGAATTCGGGACGACGGCCCCCTCCACGGAGCGGGGCCGTTTCCCGTTTTGTTCCACTACCTGCGCGATGCCTGTGGCATCCATGCCGCCATGAAGATCTACACGCGGACGGGCGATGACGGAACGACGGGGCTCTTTGGCGGTGCACGCGTGCCGAAGGCCAGCGCACGGGTCGACGCCTATGGCACCGTCGACGAGCTCAACGCAGCGATCGGACTGTGTCGCACCGCCGGCCTCGATAGCGGGACCGACGGGGCACTCGCCATCGTCCAGGAAATGCTCTTTGTGGTCGGCGCCGAGCTCGCCTGCGTCCCGGGAAAAGAGGCAAAATTGCCGATGACACTCATCGCCCCGGAGAACAGCAGCGCCCTTGAAGCGGCGATTGACGCCTGCGAGGACGGCCTCCCGGCGCTGACGACGTTCGTCCTCCCCGGCGGCACCGCCCAAGCGGCGCACCTGCATCTTGCACGCACGATCTGCCGCCGAGCCGAACGCGCCATGCTCGAAGTGGAGCACGTTCGCAACGACTTGGTCGTCTACGTCAATCGCCTTTCCGACTTCCTTTTTACGGCGGCCCGTCGTGAAAACTTCCGTGCAAACGTGGCAGATGTTCCGTGGGCGCCACGCAAGCCGGCGTCCCCCTGAATCTACTTTCGAAACACGAGGACGAAGCGATCGCTGGTGCCGCGGCGATCTCCGGCCGCGGTCGGCGAGTCGTTCCAATCGCGCGTATCTGCTGAATTTCGCAAGAATTCGCCCGATCGCAGGAACGTAAAGCCAGCCGCGGTAACTTCCGCGAGCACGACGCTCTCTTCGATGCGATGGAGCGTCTTCGTCTCGGTGGTACCGGTGCCGGTGCGCCCGGAATGGTCGATGACGACGTAGATGCCGCCCGGCTTAAGGGCGTCGAAGATCCGTTTGTTCATCTTCGCGCGGTCGGTGCCGATCCAGACGGTATCGTGGTAGAAAAGCACGTCGAACACTGCGTCCAAGTTCGTTGCCTCGGGGGGCAACGGGTCGTCGAATTCGCGGTCGGCACGGAAGACATTCGCCATCGCCGGCGTCGCCAAACGCTCGGTCCATGGCTTCTCGGCAAACATTTTCAAGAGCGCTGGGCTGTTTTGGGCAAACACGACGCCGCGCCCCCCGGCGGTCGGCGCATCGGCGGTCCGGACGGCCCGCGCGAGCACTTCGCTCGTGTAGCCGAGCCCGGCGCCAATTTCGGCGACGCGCATGCCCGGTCGAATCCCCGCAATCGCGAGCATTTCCGAAGGCTTCCGCTGGGCATCGAGCGCCTTGTCTTCCGTGCTCCGATCGGGGGCGGCGAGGAGCGCCGTGTAATTTCCGGCCGGCATCGGGAGCGGACCTTCGGGCATCGGTTCGTGGCAAACATCGCTCGCGGGCGGCGGAGCGGCGCC
>JAAFHJ010000286.1:0-3865 GCA_013298325.1 Myxococcales bacterium
GCGACCGCCAGCAAATTCCCTGGCGGAGGCGTCGCGAGAGACGGCGGGCCCACTTCCACCGGGGCCCGTCCGTTCGCGACCGCCAGCAAATTCCCTGGCGGAGGCGTCGCGAGAGACGGCGGGCCCACTTCCACCGGGGCGCCCGAAGGGGAAGAACGGGCCGGGGCGGCGGCGGCTCGCGCCGGGAGCGGCGGGGCGGCACGCCGTTGGGGCGGCAGCGACGGCGGCGCCTCTTCGACTTCGATCTCTTCCGTGTCCTCCGGTGGAATCGTCGTCGGGGGAGCAACGGCGGGGCCCTGGTCCTGCGAGGGGCGTCGCCCGTCTTGGGTCGGGGCTGAGCGAAGGCTCGGCGGGACGTCCGGCGTCGCGGCGTGGGTCCCAGAGTCGAAGGCGGCGAAGGGCGGAAGGGTGCTCGGGCGCTCCGAAGGGGCCGGCGGACCCGAGCTCCCGAGGGGCGGCGGCGGCGCGGTCGCCTCCGAATTCGTGAACCGGTGGAGCCCGCTCGCCGTCGTAAACTCGAACAGATCCAGGATCTTGCAGGCCCGCTCGTGGGCGATCTCGGAGACGAGGGGATCGGCGATGACCTCGCGCGCGAACACCAGCGCCCGCGCCGGCTGCCCGGCAGCTTCCCAGGCCTCGGCGGCAAGCAGTGTAAATTCCGTCCCTTGGCCGTCGGCGGCGAGCGCGGCGTTTGACGCACGCTCCGCGATCACCTTTGCCGGTTCCCGCTTGCCGATAAGCGCGATGCGGTCCCGGAGGTACTGGCCGGCCGGCGAGCGCCCGTGGGCCGCTTCGTAGGAATTGAGAAGCGAAGTCGCCTCTTCCAAGCGCATCGCGACCGCCCCGTCGGCGGCGCCGCTGAGCACGCGATCGATGCGGAAGAGCTCGAGCGGCGCAAGCGGTCCGTGATCGGGGGCGCGCTCCACAAGCAGCGATTCTTCCTGGCGGCGCAAGGCCTCGCGGGCGAGGGCGTCGGTCAAGTGACCGGCATGCTCGGCGATCCGGGCGACGACCTTCGCCCGCGACGGGCTCCGATCGCGCACCCGGTCGCTTTGTCGACGCGCCTGCCGGGCCACGTCGCTTAGCGCCGTCAACATCGCGTCGGGGGCCGGAAAACGAATCTTCCGCAGCGAGCGCTCGGCCGGCGGGCGCTCGCGCATGAAGGCCTCCGTCCCGAGTTGCAGCGTGCCGTCTTCGTCGCTTTCCGCAAGGAGTGCGGCGAGGTAGAGTCCTTGAAAAAAAGTAGCAGTTCCGGGAAGATCCATCGCGCGACCGAGCGATGGAAGGTCCAGATAGAAGCCCTGATAGAGGCGCTCATCGCCGGTCCGTGTGCCGTCCCGGGGGGCGTCGTTCAGCTGATCTCCGTCGAAAAGCTGGGACGGCAGCAGCTCGCGCGCGAGGCGTCGAACCACCGGTCCCCGCGCGAACGCGTCGGCGAGGGAACCGCCTCCCGTCTGCTCGGCGCGACAGATCTCGGCGGCACGGCGCGCGAGACCGACGTCGTAGCCGGCACGCGCCAGCCGAAGGCGCCCTTCGCCGACGCTCGTGCAGTAGCCGAACTCTCGAACTTCCCCCACAAAATGAGAGCCGAGCTCGATGTCGCCGTGAGAGAACAGCGCATACTCGGTATCGAGAAGACCGGAGACCGCCCGGCTCACGATGCGCCCATCGATGGTCAGCGCACTCTTGCCCATGGCAGTTCCCTATCGTCGAAATCGAGGCAGCGGGAAAAGTTTTGGCCCTTCTTCTCGACGGCGTGGCGAATTTCTAAACAGTGGGAGGGGCGCTCTGCCGCGATCGGCGGCGAATTTCTCCGCCTCGATGCCCCCCCTCAGTGTAGAGTGCGCGCGGCCTGAAATGATGACATCGAAAGCTCTCGCTACCGGTCCCTTCCTCGCGTTTCTCCTCGTGGCATGCGGCGGTCCCCAGTCAGGGAGTTCGATGCCGCAGGTCACCGAAACCGTCGTCGACGCTGGCGCCCCCGACGTCGCCCCGCCGCCGCTTCCGGCGCTCTTCATCCGCCTCGGCGGCAAGGAGAATCTCGTCAAGATTGTCGATTCGCTCTTGGCAAACGTTTCCGCAGATGCGGAATTGAAGAAAGCCTTCGCGAAGACGACCGGCCCCAAAGCCGATCATTTGAAGACGATGCTGGTCGATCAACTCTGCGAATTGAGCGGAGGCGGCTGCAAGTACTCGGGCAAGCCGATGCGCGAGGCCCACAAGGGGATGAAAATCACCGATTCCCAGTGGAAGGCCTTCCTGGTCGACCTCGACTACGCCCTCCAAGAGAACAAGATCGCGGACGCCGACCGGGCGGAGCTCGCTGGTCTCCTTGGCCCGCTCAAAGAAGAAATGACCGAAGCGCCCGCGATCAAGAAATAGCGTTTCGAAGCGATTTCGCCGAGTGGAGACTCGGCGAAACCGCGGGCGCTGTCACTGTGTGTAACGGTCACCACCGATTCTTTTCAGGTGGAGGCCGCGAACGAAGAAAAGGTCCCCGGAGATTTCTCCCTGGGGACCTTTTTCGTCGGTGTCGGTCGCGGTTACTCGGCGCTCGCCGCGAGGTCGCCATCGCCGTCGCTCGCCGGCGCCTTGTAGCCGCAGCCCTTCGTGTCCGAGCACTGGATCTGGGGCTTCGCCTTCGTCCCGCCCATCACGAGGAAGGGGAGGTTGCAGGCGGGGCACGGCGTCGGGATCGGCTTCGCCCAGAGCTTGAAATCACACTTGATCGTCTCGACGGCGTAGTTGCTGCACCCGTAGAAGGTGCGGCCGCCGCGCTTGGCGGAGCGGATCTCGATGATGTCGCCGCCGCACTTCGGGCAGGGGACGCCGAGCGGCACCGGGCGAGTACCGTCGCACTCCGGGTAGCCGGTGCAGGAGAGGAACTCGCCGTAGCGACCGCTCTTCTTCACCATCGGTTTCGAGCACTTGTGGCACTTGTACTCGGTGAGCTCGGCGACCTGGACGTTCCCGTCCTTGTCGAGGTTCCGCGTGTTCTTGCACGGGTCCTTCTTGCGGCCGTAGTTCGAACAGCCGATGAAGTAGCCGTTCTTGCTCCAGCGCTTCATCATCTGGCCGGTGCCGCACTTGTCGCAGGTTTCGCCGGTCGCCTCCGGATCGGGGACCCAGCGGTCCCCCTTGGAGCCGGCGTCGAGCTGCTCACGGAACTTCTTATAGAAGCGCTTCAGGAGGACGACGCGGTCCTCTTTGCCGGCTTCCACCTGGTCGAGCTCCTCTTCCATCGCCGACGTGAAGGCCGGTTCGATGAAGTCGAGCTTCGCGCCGACGAGGCCGTCGACGACGCGCTTGCCGAGGTCGGTCGGACGGAAGGCCTTCCCGCCGTCGACCTTCTCGACGTAGTCGCGAGCCTGAACTTTGTTGATGATTTCCGCGTAGGTCGACGGACGACCGATGCCGCGCTCTTCGAGCTCACGGACGAGCGAGCCTTCGTTGTAGCGGGCCGGCGGCTGGGTGAACTTCTGGTCGGCGGCGACGCCGGGCGGGCTCTTGAGGAGGAGCGCTTCGTTCTGCTCGAGGGGCGGCATTTCGCCGTCTTCCTCGGTCGTCATGAGGCGGGCTCCGGAGGCGGGGGCCTCTTCTTCCTCGCCGGCGAGCTTCTCTTCCTTCTGCCCCTTCGGGGTGCCGAGTGCTTCGAGCCAGCCGGCGAACTTCAGGACGCGACCGCCCGCCTTGAGGCCGTAGCTGTCGGTCTTCGTCTTCGCTTCGATATCGACGGAGGTCTGGTCGTAGGTCGCGTCGGCCATTTGGCTCGCCACGAAGCGGTCCCAGATGAGTTTGTAGAGCTTGTACTGCTCTTCTTTCAGGTACTTGCGGACCGTCTCCGGCGGCAAGTCGAGGGAGGCCG
>JAAFHJ010000286.1:3875-6531 GCA_013298325.1 Myxococcales bacterium
TCGCTTCGTGGGCTTCCTGGGCGTTCTTCTTCGACTTGTATTCGTTCGCCTTGGCGGGGACGTAGGCCTTGCCGAAGGTGTCGTGGATGTACGTGCGGACGCCGGTCACCATCTCCGGTGCGACCCGCGTCGAGTCGGTACGCATGTAGGTGATGAGACCGACGGTGCCGCCGAGGTCTTTCCCGAGCTCGACCCCTTCGTAGAGCCCCTGGGCGATCTGCATCGTCCGCTTGGCGCCGAAGCTGAGCCGGTTGACGGCGTCCTGCTGGAGCTTGGAGGTCGTGTAGGGCGGCGCCGGGTGGCGCTTCGTTTCGCGCTTGGTGATCTTCGCGACCGTGTAGGTGGCGCCGGTCAGGTCGGCCTTGACGCTCGCCGCGGTCACGCCGTCGACGACTTCGAATTTCTTCTCGTTCTTTGACGATAGGCGAGCCTGGAAGACGGCGCGCGGGTCCCGCTTGGAGGCGAGGGGGGCGCCGATGTTCCAGTATTCTTCGGGGACGAACGCTTCAATTTCCCGCTCGCGGTCGACGATGAGCCGAAGCGCGACGCTCTGGACGCGCCCCGCCGAGAGGCCAAACGCGAGCTTCTTCCAGACGAGGCTCGACACGTCGTAGCCGACGATGCGGTCGAGGACGCGCCGGCAGCGCTGGGCGTCGTAGAGGTCTTTGTCGAGGTCACGCGGGTTGTCGACGCCGCGCTTCACGCCGGCCTTCGTGATCTCGTGGAACTCGACGCGGCGAGTAATCCCTTTGATCTTCAGCTCTTCGGCGAGGTGGAAGGCGATCGCTTCCCCCTCACGATCAGGGTCGGTTGCGAGCAGGATGGCGTCTGCGTTCTTCGCAGCGGCCTTCAGCTCGGCAAGGACCTTCTCTTTGCCTTCGATGACTTCGAACTTCTCCGTGAAGCCGTTCTCGATGTCGATCGCCTTGCCGCTCTTGGGCAAGTCCTTCACGTGCCCCTTCGAGGCGAGGACTTCGTAGTCGGACCCCAGGTATTTCTTAATGGTCTTCGCCTTGGCGGGCGACTCTACGACGACCAGTGTCTTAGCCATGGAGCCTCGAGGGGACGCAACAAATACGGTTTTCGGGCGGGCACTGGAACCCCGAGCTCGGGGCGCCGGTGAGCCGCTCGGAGAAGCGGCGTCGGGGTATCGCTACTACGGTGTGCGATAAAATCCCGTTGGGCCCTCCTCTACTACGGTCTCCAAGGTGAGCGTCAAGAGTGCCTCGGCGAGGGCCCCCTTGGCGAGGCCGCTCCGGAGCGCGATTTCGTCGACGTGACGAGGCTCGGGACCGACCGCCTCCAGAGCGCGCCGCGCGCTTTCTGGAAGCAGCGCGAGCGATTCTGACACGGCGTGTCGCAGTGCCTCGGCGGGGGCCTTTCCGAGGGGCGTCGTTTTTTGTGCCGACGGCCCGTTTTGGGGGCGGCGTGAGGCGGCTCGACCGGGTCGATGGGCCACTTTGTCGTCTTCCGTCGTGGAAGCGCCGACGGCGGAAGGGGGCGCGAGACCGACGCTTGCCAAGAGCGGTCCGATCGCCCAGAGCGGGCGGGCAGCCTGCGTACGTAAGAGGGCGTTGTTGCCGGCGAAAGCGCTGTCCCATGGCGGCGCGGCGACCGTCCAGAGGGGGACGTTGAAGTGCGTCGCCCACTTGGCCGCGTTGAGGGCGCCCGAGGGCATGCCTGCCTGCACCACCACGACAGCATCCGAAAGTGCGACCAGGAGGCCGTTCCGCTGGAAGAAATGGGCCGATCGGGGGGCGGTGCCGTTCAGGGCGGCGAAAATCATGCGCCCCCGCGGGGAGGCAGCCACGCGGGCGAAGAGCGACGCGTGCTCGGCCGGGTAGGGGGTGTCGGCCGGGCCGCACGGGACGACCGCCCAGGTGGCCCCCCCGGCGCCTAGCGCCCCCTCGTGGGCGGCAGCATCGATGCCGAGGGCGCCGCCGCTCACGACCACACCGCCCGCCGCAGCGATTGCGCGGGCGAGGGCGACGGTAAATCGGTGGGCCTCCGGCGTCGACTCGCGCGACCCGACGACGGCGATTCGCGGCGGCGCATCGGCCGGGAGGAGGGCCGCCTCGGCCGCCGAATCAAGCACGAGCGGGAGCTTGCAGCGACGAAGGCGCTCGGGGAAGGGGAGCGACCCCTCGGGGGCGGCCGGAAACAGCGTCGGCGATGAAATGGACATCGCCCCCGGTCGGCCAGAGCGAGGGCGATGTTGCGTGAGATCGACCGTCGATCAGCGATTCTTGGCGAAAACCTGAACGGCGACGGCGCCGGCCCCTTTTTTCGCAATCACTTCGACCTTGTAGGGGACATCGGCCGCCACGATCGGGCAGATCGGGGTCGTCGTCTTGCCGATGACCGCGGTGCCGCCGGTCATCCCATCGCGCCCCGCCTCGAGGATCACCGGGAAGGTGGTGCTGAGGACGAGGTCGAGGTCGGTCACGCCGCCGGCCGCCGAAACGCCGACAATCGAGTAGCATTTCGTGCCGTTGAGGGTCAGCGCGAACTCGTTCTTGCCGCCAGCGACGAGCGAGTAGGTGTAGGGGCCGCCCGCTTCCGTCATCCCGGCGCCGACGTTCTTCTTGGCGGCGGCGAGGTCGGCGGCGGCGGTCGGGTAGGCGGCCGCGGCCGGGGCGGCGCTTCCGGTTGCCGG
>JAAFHJ010000287.1 GCA_013298325.1 Myxococcales bacterium
GGGGAGCGTGTGAGCCGCGGCTTGTCGCCTGGCGTCGGGCCGGGGGCGCAGGGGGGCCTCTCGAAAAAAAAAGCACCCTCGAAAGAAAACTCGTTGACCGTTCGGGGCGATTCGAGGCATAAGCCGCTTCACCGACGACGACGGAAACGGAATCGACGGTGAATCGGGGCGTAGCGCAGTCTGGTAGCGCACGTGGTTCGGGTCCACGGGGTCGGAGGTTCGAATCCTCTCGCCCCGACGAAAATTAAAAAAACCCGACAGGTTCGAAAGGACCTGAAGAAGAAGGGGGAAACTCGAAAGAGCTTCCCCCTTTTTCGTTTGTCCGGCGTGGGCCGCTCCTGTGGCAGCCGGTAAGCCGCCACAAAAGGTTCAGTCCTCAAGAACGACGCGCACCGATTCCTCGAAGATTGCGAGCAGGTCGGCGAGGTCTCGGTCGCCGATGACAAGGGGAGGGGTGAGATACACCGTGTCTCCGAGCGGGCGGATGTAGGCGCCGCGCTTCCGCGCCTCTTGGTAGACGCGCCAGCCGACGCCGCCGAGGTAGCCGCCGTTCGCCCCCGAGCTCGGTGCGAGGTCGGCCGCGGCTGCCATTCCGATGCGGCGCGTGCGGAGGACCCGCGGGTGATCGGCGAGGCGCGTGAAGGCCGCATCGAGCGAAGCCCCCTGGCGGGTCGCGTGCTCGAGGACCTTTTCGTCGCGGTAAATTCGCAACACTTCTCGCGCGAGTGCGGCACCGAGCGGATGACCGCAGAAGGTGTGCCCATAGTAAAACGCGCGGTCCTTGCCGCCGCGGAAGCCGGCCTCGACGTGAGGTGCTACGAGCGTCGCGCCCATCGGGAGGAGCTGCGTGAAGGCCTTTCCGACGCAAACGAGGTCGGGAGTGACGCCGGCCCCCAGGGAGGCCCAGAAGGGGCCCGTACGCCCGTAGCCGGTGAACACCTCATCGCAGACGAGGAGAACGTCGTAGCGCGTGCAAAGTGCACGCAGTTCCCGGAGGAGGTCGGCGCCATAGACGCGCATCCCCGCCGCCCCTTGGAGGAGAGGCTCCACGACGACGGCCGCGATTTTCGCGTGGTCGCGCGCCAATGTTTCTCGAAAGAAGTCGAATGCTTTTGCGTACCCATCGTTCTCGATCGGTGCATGCACGCAGTCGAAGAGCAGGTTCGCAAACGGTCGCCGAAACACATCAACGCCACCGAGGGACGCGGCCCCGAGGGTGTCTCCGTGGAAGGCTCCGTCGAGGGCCAGAAATCGCGTCTTCTCCGGATGCCCGTTTTGATGCCAGTACTGGGCCGCCATCTTGACGGCGACCTCCACGCTCCCGGAGCCATTGTCCGTGTAAAATACATGAGACATACCGGGGAACGTCGCCAAGAGTTCGCCGGCGAGGGCGGCGCTCGGTTCGTGGGCGATACCGGCAAGCGAAACGTGGAGGAGCGTTTCGGCCTGGTCCCTGAGCACCTCCTTCAATCGCGGATGTCCGTGGCCTAGGGTCATCAACCACCAGGAGGAATTTCCGTCCAGGTAGCTCGTCCCATCGACGTCTTCAAAGCGACAACCGGACGCCCGAGCGACCACGATCGGGTCCTCGGCGCGGTAGCCGTCCATGGCGGTGTATGGATGCCAGACGTGGGCTTTATCAAGGGCAATAACCTCGGCGCGTTTCATCGTCGAAAGTCCTCTTTTCTTTCCTAGAGATCTGTGCGGTACAAACGAGGAAGGGGGCGCCGAAGCACCCCCTCACCTGAAGACTCAAAACACGCTCACTTCGACGGAGGTGCTGCCGGCGGAGGCGCTCCGTGGCCCGCGTGCGGATCGGCCGGCGTCGGTGCCGCGCCGTCAATCTTGATGTCACGGGTCGTGGTATTCCAAGTGCCGGGGACGACCTTTCCGTCCTTGTCGAGGAGTTCCGTCTTCACGGTGTACGTTCCGTTCTGGAGATGATCCAGGTAGAACGGCGTCATCCGGTTCGTCTGTTTGGCCGTGAGCGGGGCCGAAATTCCCGGGCCTGTAACGGCCAAAGAAACTGCGAACTTTCCATCACCGATTTCCGCGTTGGCAACCTGCCAATCGACGAGCACGTGATTCGCCATGGCGCCATTGTACTCGCCCTTCGGACGGCTGTAGACGAGGAGGGGCTTCTTCACGTCGACGGCATCTTTGTCTTTCTTGCCGACGTAGAACGAGACGACCGCCACCGCCCCCTTCGTCTTCACCGACTCATGCGTCGCGCGGCTCGGGAAGGCGACGAGGACGTGTTGTCCCTCGGCAAGTTCCGCCCCGAATTGGGAGAGCTTCACTGGCGCCTTCGGGTCGTCGATGCGCATGTAGGGCTTGTTGTCGAGGATGAGGTGGACATGGGCATCGCCCGCCGCCGTCTTCCAATCCTTAACGTCGAGCTTGATCTCAAAATCCTTCGCTTTTGCGGCCGGGATCACGAGGTTGGCGGCGGGGGCTACGATCTTGACCGTCGGCAACGGGGCTGCCGGATCCGGGGCCGCCGTGCCGGCCCCCAAGCTCGGCGGAGCGACCGGCGGCGGCTCGACCACCGGCGCCGAAGCGCTGGGCGGTGCCGAGGCGACGACCTTAGGCGGCTCCACGGCCGCTTTCGGCTGCGGGGGGGGCGGCGGGAGGTTTTCGGCGCCGCCTCCGCAGGCGATGAGGGCGAGGAGCGACGGAGCAAGGAGCTTCTTCATGGCCCGTCGAGTAGTCCCGCGGCCGCCTGCCCGGCAAGCGTGCTCTTCCGCGCCCAACGGGCCGCCCTCCGAACGCTCGCTTTCGTCGCCGTCGCATGCGATGTTCCGCCGCCATGCCGCACCGAGAAACCTACTTTTTCGTCTGCACGAACCGCCGCAAAGAGGACGACGCTCGAGGGTCGTGCGCGGGTCGTGGCGCCGAAGAACTCCTGCCGGCGCTCAAGGCGTCCCTCGCCAAGCGAGGCGCCGCGAAGGCGCTCCGCGCGTGCGGCTCCACCTGCCTCGACTTGTGCGAGGTCGGCGCGGTGATCCTCCAAGAGCCAGCCCATATCGTTTACGGCGGCGTTTCCGTCGGTGATGTTGAAGAAATCGTCGACGCCGCCCTCGCCGGGAAGGTCGTCGAACGCCTTCGTGTAGCCCCCCCGTCCGCGGAGTAACGATGCTCGGCTTCCGATTTTCTGAGCGATTCACGGGCCAATTTTACCGATTGACCGCACCACTCGAGCCTACCGAAGCGGTCCTCGATATCGAGATTGTTTGTTTCGACATCCTCGACTTTCTCCGGACGCGAACCGCCGTGCTCCGCGGAACATTTTCTGTGGCAAATTTCGCCGCTTCTCAGCACGTCGAGGGAGAAGTTCGGCTCCGCTTCGCGACCGAAGGAAAAGCGGGCTATTCCTTTTGGTTACTCGGCAACGATGGAATGAGATACCGCCTTCTTGGCGAGAAGGATGCGCACGTCAGTCGTGGAACGGCATCATTTACCGAGCTCCCGATGAGCGTGTTTGACGACCGTGGTCGTGAGCTGGGAAGAATTGAGTTCGCCTTTCCGTTTCGCGAGGAAGGGGCCCGGGTACTGAAAAGCATTCGTATCCTAGCCCCCGGCCTCTTCGGCGGCCTCCTTTCCGAGCGCTAACGAGCGCAGTTTTCGAGGATTTTCGAATGACCGCTTCTGAAGAATTTACGCTTCTTGTTGTCGATGACGAGCGGTCCAATCTCGAAAGTATCGAGAAGATTTTTGTACGCGAGGGGGTGCGCGTCTTCACCGCTCCCGACGCACGGAGCGCCCTCGAACTTGTTCGCACGCAGAGCATCCATGTCGTCCTGACCGACCTGATGATGCCGGGGACGACCGGCGTCGATCTTCTGCGTGCCGTGAAGCAGCTTCGACCCGACGTAGAAGTCGTGCTGATGACCGCGTTCGGAACGGTCGAGTCGGCGGTCGCGGCCATGAAGGAGGGCGCCTACGATTTCGTAGAGAAGCCCCTGAAGCGCGTACCGATTGTTAAAAGTGTAAGAAAAGCGGCAGAGCGCGGTCGACTTCTCGCCGAAAATAAGAGTCTGCGCGCCGAAGTGGAGCGATTGAGTCACCGCGATATTGTTGGGCAAGCGCCCAATTTTCGTCGGGTGATTGATGTCGCTCAGCAGGCAGCGCCGAGTCAAGCAACCGTTCTTGTCCTCGGGGAATCGGGCACCGGCAAAGAGCTCGTCGCTCGCCTCGTCCACGAAAGGAGTTCCCGTTCGAAGGGCCCCTTCGTTGCTGTCAATTGCGCGGCGCTCCCCGAATCAATTCTAGAATCTGAGCTCTTTGGCCATTCACGCGGCGCGTTCACCGGCGCCGTCGCAAAGAAGGATGGCCGGTTCGCGAAGGCGGAAGGCGGGACGCTTTTCTTGGATGAAATCGGGGAGCTCTCCCCGCACGTTCAGGTGAAATTGCTCCGCGTCCTCCAAGAGGGGGAGTACGAGCCGGTCGGCGGGGACACCGTGAAGGCGGACGTGCGAATCGTCGCGGCAACAAACCGCGATCTGTCCGCCGAAGTGAAAAATGGCCGCTTCCGCGAAGATCTCTTCTATCGCCTAAACGTCATTGCTGTCACATGCCCCCCCCTTCGCGCGCGACGGGAAGACATTCCTCTGTTGGTCGACCATTTTCTCGCGCTCTATTCCGCGAAGAATCACCGGACGCGCCTCACAGTGAACCGGGCAGCCCTCGACGCGCTCCTCGGCTACGCCTGGCCGGGCAATATTCGCGAACTTGAGAACGTCATCGAACGCGCCGTCGTACTCGCGCGCGCGGATGTCATGGACGTCGCGGACCTCCCCGAATACCTCCAGAAAAGTAGCGAAGTATTTGGAGAAAACCTTCAGTTTACCCTGGGAACGCCCCTCGCGGAAATCGAGGAGCGTTTGCTGCGCGAGACCCTCCGTCACACCAAGGGGGACAAGCAGCTCGCGGCGCAACTTCTCGGAATCAGCGTTCGCACGATTTACCGAAAGATTGACGGGCGCGACGACTGACGGGCGACACCCGCCGGAACGCCTTCCGACAGAAGGCTGTGCGGCAGAGCGCGAAGGGGCGAGGCGACTGCCACTTTGTCACCGCAATCCGCCCCATCGCGAGCGGCGTGCCAACGTGGCGCCGACGGTGGCTCGAAAGGGGCGAAACAGGCCGATCTGCTGCCAGTTTTCGCTGGCACAGGGTTCGCATATTCAGTAGCGGCCACCGCCTACGCGGGGGCACTTGACGTCCGCCCCAAAAAGGATCGCATGGCTCTCGAAACCGTTCTTCGCAAGAACTTCACCTTCGTCCTCGCTGGGCTCGGCCTTTGCGGCGCGTTCTTCACGGCGCGTACGCTCTCGCAGGGGCTGGGGCTTGCGCTCGCCGCCGATGAAAAGCAGCTCTCCGCCGCGCCTCTCGTCATTCCGCCGAGCGGATCTGTCGCTTCACCGAGCCGGCACTCGACGTCTGCCGAGGCGATTTTGGCGAGCAATCCGTTCGACTCGATCACGGGGCCGCTCCGGGAAGCACCGCCGGTCCCCGTCGCTTCGGGCGCGGAGATCGACTACAGCGACCCGCGAAGCGCACCGGCCTGCGACGGGGTGAAAGTACTTGTAATTACAGCGGCAACCGATCCTGATTGGTCGTTCGCGGCGTTCTCTGACGGCGGGCCGGGGAAGACGACGCTCGCGCGTCGCGGTCAGGAAGTCGGCGGGAAGAAGCTCATCTTCGTCGGGTGGGACCGCGTCTGGCTGCAAAACGGATCGCAGCTGTGCCAAGCCAGCCTCTTCGCGTCACCGGACGCCCCGAAGCCGCCGCCGGCGATGGCCGAGGCGACACCGGCCGCGATGCCCGGAAAAGGGCCTCCGACGCTCTCCGCCGATTTGGCAAAAGGGATCCGCCGTCTGGGCGCCACCGAGTTTGAGATCGATCGTGGCGTCGTCGACAAGATCCTAGAAAATCAATCCGAGTTGATGCGTTCCGCCCGGATTCAGCCCGAGCAGGAAAATGGGAAGGTCGTCGGTATCAAGCTCTTGAACATTCGGCCCGATACGCTCCTCGGAACGCTCGGCATGGAGAACGGCGACCGGCTCCAACAGATCAATGGGTTTGACATGACGAGCCCTGAAAAAGCGCTTGAAGCCTACGCCCGCCTACGTACCGCTGACAAGCTGACCGTGCAGGTTACCCGGCGCGGCCAGCTCACCAACCTCGATTACAATATCAAGTGAAGGTGGCTGGTTCGATGGACAAAGAACATCTGAAGAAGACGGTCATTGTTGCCGGGGCGATGATTGGGGCTTGGGGATTCGTCGTCGGAACTCTCCTCATCGTGGTGATTTGGGCGGGCGGAAATCCGTCCCCGTCGTCGCCCAAGAAGACCGACGAAAAGCCAAAGACTTCTGTAGCCGCTCCGAAAGACGCGAAGGACTCTACCAAATGAAAATCCTCGTGTCCCCCCCGAACCTGACGAACGATTTACGCGCGAAGACCACTATGAAACGCCTCTTTGCTCTTTCGCTCCCCTTGTTTCTCTTGGCATCGTCGACCTCCA
>JAAFHJ010000288.1 GCA_013298325.1 Myxococcales bacterium
TTCTACTTGGAAAATGCGGAGCTTGCGCCGGCGGGCGATGTCGCCCCCGAGCGCCGCGCGCTGGGCGAGCTGCTGAACGGTTTGGGGGCCGCACAATGACCGATCCGCGCGCCGCCCACGACGACGACCCCTTTGAGGCGACGTCAAGCGACCTTGCGGCCCTGGAGGCCGACGGGGACATCGACGCGCTCCTCGGGATCGCGAAGGAGGCACGCAAAGGGGACCTCCCGCTCGCCCGCGCCGCTTACGAAGCGGCGGGACGCCTCGGGTCGGGGGATGCGCTCTATGCCCTTGCATTGATTCGCTTTCAGGCCGGTGACGAGGGGACGGCAAAGGTCTCCCTCCGGGAAGCGGCCGACAGTGGCCATCTCCTTGCGCGGATCCACCTGGCAAATCTCTACGAAACCGGTGCAGTTTACACGCAAGACGCCGAAAAGGCGACGAACTGGTACCGGATGGCGGCCCGAAGCGCCGGGATCGACATGGATTCCGAGGATGGGCGACGGCGGCTCGCCGAACTCGGCGGCATTCGAGCGACGCGCGCCCTCGACGAAGCGGGGGCCCTGGGCGACGACGAGCGCGAGAAGCTGCTGCGAAAAGCTCGGTTGCATGGTGCACGCACCGTCGCGGTGAGCGGTCCCGGCGAAGCCACACGGCCGACGGAGACAACGAACGACAACGACAACGCCCTTGTGAGCGCGCGGTTGCCGGCGGAACGTGACGCCCCCCTCTCCACGGAAGCGTCTGGCGGGCCATCGATCCGAGCGGCGCGCCAGCAAAGCGCTCCGGCGAAAGTCCCGGCAAAAACAGCCCCTTCGAAAGCGGAGCCAACCCGCAAAAAAGCGGCGACGCCGCGCCCGAAAGGGCACGGAAGCGCCGTAGACGGCCTCTTCGCAACTCTGTGGACGACACTCTTCGCCGCTGGCGGTTTGGGGGCCGGGTTCGCCGTCCGCGCCGGGGTCGCCGAGCTCTACGCCAAGGGGGAAGCGATTCCCGTCTATGGGACGCATGCAGAGTACATCTTCCCCTCGGTCGCCCTCACCGTGACGTTCTTGCCGAGCTTCCTCTTTTTTCGCGGCGCGACCGTCCTGAAAGCGCTGCCGATCGGAGCTATCGGCTACGCGGTAGGAGTCCATCTCGCGAGTGGGCAAATGCGCGTAATTCCCACTGATTTACTTCCAACGGTGCTCGGAGCCGCCGCGTTCCTCGGGGCGGCTCTCGGGTTTGGACTCTTTGGAGGCGCGAAACCGCGCCCCGTCGCGCCCGTCGAGTTGTAGAGCAGCCGGCTCCCATGGACGCCGCAGCGCCCCGCGCGACGCCTTCCCTCCCGCCTATGGAGCTTTCGTGACGATCCGTGGCAACGTACAGTCCCCCATCTTGGTCGCCGGTGGGGCGGGCTTCATTGGAAGTACCTTCGTGTATCTCGCTGCGAAGGCAGGGCGGAAGCTCGTCGTCCTCGATGATCTGTCAACGGGCCATCGCGGGGCGGTCGCTGCGGCGGAGGCGGTCGGCGACGTGCGTTTCGTCGCGGGCGACGTTGCCGATGGTCCCCTCGTCGAGGAGATTGTTGCGGAATACAAGATTGGCGCCGCGGTTCATTTCGCCGCGCGTATCGAAGTCGGCGAATCGGTTCGTGATCCGGCCCAGTTCTGGGATCGGAACTTTGTCGCGACGCTCCGCTTCGTCGATGCGTTGCGCCGAGCAGGCGTCGGTCGGCTGGTGTTCTCGTCGACGGCCGCCGTGTACGGGATCCCGGCACGGGAGCCGCTCGATGAGGCCCATCCCTGCGCGCCCGTGAACCCCTACGGGGCGACCAAACTTGCTGTGGAGCAGATGCTCGCAAGTTACGACCGTGCTTACCAATTTCGGTCTGCGCGCCTGCGGTATTTCAATGCGGCGGGTGCCCTCCCGGAGGCCGGTTTGGGGGAGCGCCACGATCCGGAAACGCATCTCATTCCGAACGTCATCGCCGCGGCGTTGGGCCAGGGCGGTCCGCTCTCCGTGTTCGGCGACGACTTCCCGACGCGCGACGGCACCTGTGTCCGCGATTACGTGCATGTTGCAGACTTGGCCGACGCCCACCTCCGAGCGCTCGATTTCCTGGCCGAACGCGACGAAAGCCTGACGGCGAACCTCGGGACCGGGAACGGCGCGACGGTGCGTGAAGTGATCGAGGCGGCGGCGGCGGTCACAGGAAAGCCAGTCCCCTACGCAATTTGTGGACGCCGCGAGGGGGACCCGCCGACGCTCGTCGCTGCAAGCGGGCACGCACGCGCAGCGCTCGGATGGACCCCGCAACGGAGCGACCTCACGACGATCGTGGAAGACGCCTACCGCTTTTTCGTCGCCCGAAACACGCCGTAGCCGAAGCCGGTTGCGCCGAGCGGAACGAAGCGTTCCCAGACAAATTGCTCATCAAAGCGCGCATCGCCGTAGATGCGCTGTTCTACGACGCGCGCCGGGAGCACGCCATATCGCGCGTCCGGCTTGCCGTAGAAAAGGAGCGTGTCGACCTGACGTTCCTCGAGCATGGCGAGGTCGACGTGTTTCGAGGTGTGTCCGCCGGCGAGGACGGCGATTTCGGGGTCGGTCAGGCCGGCGAGGTCGACGATTCGTCCACCGAAAGCCGCCGAAAGCCAGCCAATGTCGAGGGCGGCGACGCGCGAGCTCGTTGCGACCACCGGCGTCATTTGTTCGATGAGCGCGCGCCGATCGGCGAGCACGTGTCGTCCGCCCCGGCCGGCCCCGAACTGGCTTACAACGACAAGCAAGGCGGCGAGCGCCGTGCGGACGAGCGTCGAAACGCGCCTACCGGCGTCCACATGCATCATGCATGCAGTACCGAGCACCACGAGGGGGGGCACCATCGGCACAAAAAAGCGGCCGAAGGGCATCCAGTCGCCGCCAACGAACACGACAACGACGCCGTGCACGACGACCGTCACAAGGGCGCGAAGAGTTCGACCGTCGGGCGCGCCAGCGGCACCGCGCCCCAGGAGGCCGCGAGCATCGAGGAGGAAGACCGGCAGCGCGCCGACGACCATCGACGCCGCCAAATACATGAAACCATGAGAGAGATCGCTCGGCTTCGCGGCGACCGCGAGGGGAACCGGATGGCCGAACAGCGCAAGTCGCAGGACGCCGACGATCGCTGGAGGGGCGGCGGCGAGGAGCGCTGCGCGAGCGCCGGTCGCCCATTGCGGGGGCGACACCGCCGCCGCGACGATGGCGGCCGGGGCGAATTCGGGGCGCAGCGTTGCAGCAATACCGGCAAACGCCGCGGCATAGAGGGGGCGACGTTCGGAGGCGGCGGCGACCGCCAGCAGGAAAAATAGCGGCATTTCGAGGCCAGCTACCGCATGCATGGTGCATGGAAGCGCCGCAGCGGCGACCAGTACGGGTGCATTCTGCAGCCACTTCGGCTGCGCAACCGCGCGAGCGAGGAGGGCGATGCCGGCGACAAACGCGACAGCACCGATGACGCGAACGACCGAAAGCGCACGGTTCAGATCGCCGTGGCAGGCGGCTACGACGGGAACGAGCAGCGGCGCCCACGGAAGCGGCGTGACGCCGTCGGCGATAGGGCCCCCCGGCGAAAAGCGGTAACCGCCGCCCGTTGCCAGCATGCGGGCGTAGGCGAGCGGAATGTAGGCGTCGTCGACGACGAACCCGCGATTGGCGAACGTCACCGCCGCAGCGAGCCCGCCGGCGAGGACCGGGAGGAGGCGCGGAACGGGGGATGGCGGCGAATCGTCGGGTTTCATGCAGGCTGCACCGGTGTTTTTCCTGGGAACGACGACGTCTGCAGATTTGCAGGGGGAAGTCACCGAAGAAGCGACTTCGCCCTGTCAAACATGTCGCACACTGTGCTGAAAAGTTCTCTCTGGTGCGCAGGGTCCGTAAGGTCCGCCTCGGATATGCGCTCCTTCGAGATTTTCGTCGCTGAAGAACTTCCCTTTTCGTCGCTCGCGGATGGCCGTGCGGAAGGGGACGGTCCCGAGGTCGCTGCACGCCTCCGCCCGGAGACAGGTACCGCCCTCCTCGACATCTTCGTCAACGGGGCGAACGTCACCGCCCGCGTCGGCAAGAAGCACGGCTACAGCGTCCTCCGGGATCTGGCGGCGGCCGTCGTCGACCTCGCCCACCGGGCCCAGGGGAAAGCCCACGTCCACTTCTACGAAGACGCGTGGGAACTCTGCGTCGAACGCGCCGGCGACGAGGCCCTCCTTTCCGTCTACCGCGGCGGCAACGAGCCGCAGGTGCTCGCCTACGACCGCGTCGTCCAGTTCGCCGACGTCCGCGCGAGTGTGAGCGACGCGCTCCTCGAAGCGGCCCAGAAGTCGGCCCTTCATGGCGATGAATTCCGGGCACTTGCAGGCATGATCGCGGGCGATGCCGTCACGACGGTCGGGCTGTCCGCCGCGCAGGCGATGCCGGTCAGCATCGACATCGAGCGCGACTCGCCCATTTCCTTCGCTGCCGATTTCTTCCTCCGCGGAGGCGACCTTGAAAGCACCGGCCGCGCCTCCTACGCTCGTTCGTCGACGGCGGCGGTCGGCGTCGAGCGAACCGATCTCCACGCGCTGCTCTTCCGCGGGAAGCTCCGTGCGGAAATTCGCGGAAGGGTTGTCGATTTCGGTGAGTCCCACCCGTTTCTTTTCGCAGAGCGCCTCCTCGATTTGACGAGCGACGTCTTCGAAGCCTGGGAAGCGGGCCGCGCGTTTCACGTCCGGAAAGAGGTCGCGGGCGTTCTTTTGGGGGCACGCCTCGCCGCCGACGGCGTGCTCTCACTCTCGATGGGGAAAGGCGGCGCCAAGAGCGCCGGCCCGTTTACCGTCCTCCGCAACGACGCCGGCCCGGCGACCTACACCTTCCCCTCGCTTTCGGTCGTCGACCTCGTCGATGCGGCGAGCACCTTCGGGCGGAGCCTCGTCCGTGCGCTCGTTCGCCGCGACAAAAACCAGGCGAAAAACCTGCGTTTGATGGCCTTCAAGAAGCGCCTCCGCGACCTCGAAAGCGCACTTCGCGAAGCCGAAGGGGCCGATTCGCGCATCAATCGTCAGCCGGAGAGCTACCGCGCCTTCGTCCACGGCAGCCGTGACGTCGCCCCGCCGAGCAGCACCCGCAAAGAGGCGCGCATGCGCTTCGAAGAGACCTTCCGCGCCCTCGTCCCCGGCCTCGACCTCCGCTCGACGTTCCTCTGTGGCGACAAACTCGTCGTCGGCTCCGAGAACGAAGTCTTCGTTTTGAACAAGAAATCCGGCGAAGTCGAACTCCGCACGAAGCTCCCGCGCGGGACGACCGTTGCCACGCCCGGCGGCCTCGCCCGCCTCTGCCCGGATGGCGCGCTCCACGTCCTCGACCTCCGCACCGGCGAAGTCGCCCTGCGAACCTGGGTTGCCGCCCGCCGCGGCGGCCCCCTCGCCGGCTGCGTCGTCAATGCGCCGGGGCTCCCGAAGCTCCTCGTCGTCACGGAGGGGGAACGCCATCTCGTCGCCATCGACCTCGTCACCGGCGAGGCGCGCTGGCGCCACGCCTGGGGGAAAGGCGGCGCTATCCGCATGAAGCGCATGGGTCGCCTTCTGTATGTGACGGCGGGTGACAGCGCCCTTACGGCGATTGATTTGCTCACCGGCGCGATTGTATGGCGCGTGCGCGATCGGCTCCGTTTCCGCCTCGCGCCGGTCGTGGAACCGGACGCCGCCTTCACGATCGCTGGCGGAATTACCGCCGGTGCGCGCGCCGGTTCCACGGGAGCTTCCGGGGCGAGCCGCGCGACGCTTCATGCGTTTGATCCGTTCTCTGGCGAGTCCCGCTTCGCGGTTTCCATCGGCGAGGGTCCGGTCACCGTCGAGGGGCTCCCCCTCGTCGCAAAAGAGACCGTTTCCGTGCTCGTCCGCGGCCCGCGAGGGCTTCAGCTCCACGGTTTCTGCCGGACCAGCGGCGAGCGCCAATTCGTCACGGAAGGCGGCGTCGCGCCGATGGGGACCGCCTGGCTCCCCGTCGACGGAACCCTCGTCGGCAACACGCCGACAGGTGAATTGCTCGGGATCGACGCAAACAAGGGTTCGATGAAGTGGAACCTCCGCCTCGGGAACCTTCTCGAAGCCGACATCCCGCGCCGCCTTGAGCCGCTCCTCCGTGGCGGCGTCCTCTTCGTCCCCCACGCCGACATCCACGTCGTGCGCCCCGAGGACGGGACGCTCGTCGGCAAAGTCGGCCCGTGCGACGCGATCCCCGACCTCCTCCGCGTCGACGATCAATGCAACGTCTTCCTCGCCGAAGAATCGGGGCATGTGATGGGATTCTCCGCGGCAGCACGCCTCGCACTCGCACGCTGAACGCATCCGCTACGAACACGAAAAAGGCCCCGGAGAACTCCGGGGCCTTCTTCGTTTTGTGACGCTGGTCAACGTCACTTCACGTCGTGCATCAATTTCCGCAGCGGGAAGGCGAGCAGGAGCGCGAGGATCGAACCGACAATACTCGTTCCGACGAAGATCATGAAGTACGAC
>JAAFHJ010000289.1 GCA_013298325.1 Myxococcales bacterium
GTCGCGAGAGACGGCGGGCCCAATGTGACAGGGGCCCGTACGTTCGCGCCTTCACGCAGGAGCCGGAAAGCACTCGCCTCTCAAACAGTGCGGTTGCTAGGTTCACGTGGATGGCTGACCCGCCTTACCTTGACCTTGCCCCTCCTCCGAGAATCGCACTCGCCGATCCAAAACCGTTTCTTGCAGCCCTTTCCGCGCGGCCCTGGTTTTTCCAGCGACTTTCCGAACTCGACGCTGTTGAAATGTGGGCGCTTGTTGCGATGTGCGCATTGAGCCGGAGAGAATTGGCGGACGACGTACGCTCGGACGTGCTCGGTGACAACACGAGCAGTGTCGGACGATTTGCGCACGCTGTCGGTTTTTCGAACGCACAGGTCGGTACCAACATCGACGCCTCCCAACCGGCGAAGACCGTTGCGATCCAGCGTGTTCGGTTGGGGCAACCGAGCGCGAAAGTTGCGCGAGAAATCGCTGGCCTTGCCGTTCCAGGTGTCGACGAAGAAGACTCGCGCGACGCGCTCGCCTACGTCCTTGATGAGTTGCTCCGAAACGTCCTGCAGCACAGCGGGGACGCCTTGGGTGCGGTGGTTGGTGCGCAGCGTATGGACGCGGGAAAGGGGGGGTACTCGCGTGCAACCGTTCAGATTGCTGTCGCTGATACCGGCCGAGGGATCCTGGAGAGTCTTCGACGGAACCACGCGATTTCAACGGCCGATGTTGCCGTGGAAATGGCCCTTCGACCTCACATTTCGGGAACGTTTGCCGAAGGGCAAACGGGAAGCCTCGACAATGCGGGGCTCGGTCTCTTCTTCACGTCAGAGATGGCCAAGCTTACCGCCGGACGGTTCCTTCTCGCGAGCCGCGGTGCAGCCGTTTTCCTTCCGGGGGACGAAGAAGGCGGCACCCACACCATCGAACTATTTTCCCCGGAAGGCTTCCCAGGAACGCTTGCCGTCTTCGAGCTGCCGCTTGAAATCAAAGATCGAGACGCCTTGCTTGAAGTGATCCGCGGGCGGGCGTCGCAGCAAGCACCCGCGCATTCCCGGCGATGGCTCTCCTACGAGGCGCCCCCCGAAGGGCTCCCGCGCGTTCTCGTGGGGGATCTCTTGGAAGACACCGGAAACCTCCCGACGCGGGTAGAGAGCTATCGCGCCGCCATCGCTGCCGGGCAGCCGCACGTGTTCGACTTCGCAGGCATCCCCGTTCTTACGCAGAGCGCGGTGCATGCGCTGCTCTTCCACTCGGTGCGCGTCGGCTGGGCGATGGGCGTCAAGGTGTACGTGGAGCACGCCTCCCCCGCCGTACGGAGCGGCCTCGACTACTTCGAAAGCTACGCCCTCTGAGCATCCACCCCGGTTTCCGGCGCCGATCCCCATCCCACTGCCGAACGTGAGGACGTCCTTTCGTTCAAGGAGGCCCGCGACGGGGATCGCCGGGCGGGGCTTCGCGAGCTAGCGCCACCCCTACCCGCTTGCCCGTGGGGTCGATTCGTAGTGAACCGCCTTCCATGAATCCCGGTGGTCGCATCGCCAACCCGCCGCCGGCGGGCGGCTACAAGCTTCTCGCGGTCGACCTCGATGGCACCCTCCTCGCCCACGATGGGCAGCCCCACGCCCACGACGTCGCCGCGATGAAGGCGCTCGCCAAGACCGGCGTCGTCGTCACCATCGCCACCGGGCGCCTCCCCTCGGGGACGCTCTGGGTCGCCGAAAAAGCAGGGATCACCGGCCCCGTCGTCTGCGCCGATGGGTCGCTCCTCGTCGATGCCCCGAGCGGCGCCATCCTCAAACACCGCACCATCGGCTGCACCGCCCACCTGCGCCAGGTCCTCCCCCAGCGGGAGCTCGCCGCCGTCCTCTTCGCCGGCGATCGCATCGTCCACGACGCGCGGGCGACCCCCTACCTCCCCTTCTTCAAGACCTGGTCGCCAGACCTCCACGTCACCGAGAGCCTCGTCGATCACCCGGAATTCTCCGACGGAACGCTCACCGCCCTCGTCGGCATCGGCCCGGAAGCGGAGGTGCGCGCCTTCCTCGCCGAAGCGGAAGCCCACCGGGAGAGCCCCGTCCAGGTCGCGTCGTTCGCCCTCCGGAAGCTCGGCGGCCGCGACGGGATGTGGGGCTTCCTCCTGCGGACCGCCGGCCCGACGAAGGCGACCGGCCTCGAAGACCTCGGCGAACGGACCGGCGGGATCGGCCTCCATGAGATGGTCGTCGTCGGCGATTGGATGAACGATATCCCGATGTTGAGCGTCGCCGGTCGCGGCGTCGCCATGGGGCAGGCCCCCGCGGAAGTGCAGGCGGTCGCCACCGATCTCGTCCACCCGACAAGCACGGAAGGGGGCGGGATCGCCGCCGCCATCGCCGCGATCTTTGGCGTGCACGCCTAACCGCACGCCTAACCGCCCGCCGTAACACCCGATGACCTCCTCGTTCCTCACCGCCCGCTTCGACGCCTCCAACCGGAAGCTCGCCCAGTTCGCCAGCGCCCTCGAAGGGCAGGTCGCCCCCGATCGCGCCGAGATCCTCGGCGACGGGACGTGCATCTACGTCGTCGGCTCCGGCGGCCGCGAAGAGATCGGAACCTACAGCGATCTCGACGTCTTCCTCGTGAGCCAGACGGAGCCGACCCGCATCCAGGAGATCCTCCTCCAGGCCTCGGTGATCCGCGCCCTCCGCGCGACCGGCTTCCCCGATCCCGACGGCGGCGGCCGCTTCCTCCAGCTCCATCACGCCCCCCGCCTCGTCGATCAGCTCGGCGCGCCGACCGACGACACGGAGAACACCTTCACCGCCCGGATGCTGCTCCTCCTCGAGAGCAAGCCGCTCCTCGGCCACGGCGCCTACGAGGCGCTCGTCGACACCTGCCTCGACGCCTACTGGAAGAACACCCGCGAGGGGCGCGCCTACCTGCCGATGGTCCTCGTGAACGACATCGTCCGTTACTGGCGAATTGTCCTGCTGAATTACGAGTCGCGCCACGCGCAGGACATCCGCAAGGAGTGCGCAAAGCACCCCGACGAGAGCTTCGCCGCCGTCGAGAAGCGCCTCCAGCCGAAGAAATGGGCCAAGGGGATCAAGCTCCGCTTCGCCCGCTGCATGAGCTGCTTCTCGGTGATCGCGGCGCTGCTGGCCGAGGTCGTCGCCCACGGCTCCGTCGCGCGGAGCAACGCGCGAGAAATCCTCCGGAAGACGCCGCTCCAGCGCCTCGCCGACGTCCGCACCTGGTCACTCACCCGCGCCGACGGTGACCAAGGGGATGTGGGCGAGGTCGCCGCGATCATCACCGAGCTCGAGACGCTCTACGCGAGCTTCTTGGAGGTCGGCGATCGCGAGAAGAACGGCATCGAAATGCTGATGCGCCACGAAGATGCGAGCGAGGGGAAGCAGCTCTTCAAGGCGGCCGATCGCTTCGCCCAGCGCTACTTCGATCTCCTCCAGGAGCTCGGCAAGGGGAACCCGCTCTTCCGTTACTTGGTCGTCTGAGCGCCTGCTGGGCCCGGCGAGCCGGGAGAAGGCCGGGCGAGGCGCTGGCAGCGGTTCAGGAGCATCCCGAGGGCGACGGCGAGGGCGATGACGAAGAGGCGCACCCGAAACCGGTGGCGCTCCTCGGCGGCGGTAAAGATCTTCGGCCGCGGATCGCTCGCGAGCACGCGCCGCGCGCGGGTGACCACCTCGTCGTCGTCGAAGGAGAACGGGATACGCGCGAGTCGAAACTCCTTGGAGTTCCGGACTTTATCCCGAGCGAGGCCGAGGAGTTCGGGGAGGTCGTCGGCGGTGCGGGCGTGGCCGACGGCGACGCGGAAGAGGCGGAAGACCTCCACAAGCGCCGCCGGGAAGTCGCCATCGGTCGGGAGCGTCTCCCGGAGGGCGGAAAGCACGCCGGCGGCCTGTTGGTCGAAGTAGTGGAGCTCGGCCTCGCGGTCGTAGCCGCGGAGGCGCACAACGAGGAGCTCCGGCGCGAACGGATCTGCGGGGGGCGTCCCATCGACAATAGCCGGTTCCGTCTCCACGGGCGGCACCCTACACGGTCTTTGCCGGGGAAAAAACGGGGCGGCACCGACTCCGACAATCGGGTATTCGGTCATGATGAAGAGTCGTGCCCGCGCTACGGCAACCGGTGTTTCCGTCGGACTGACGATCGCAGCGATCGCAGGGGCGTGTACCTCGCTGCCGGCGATCACCGCGGCCCCGACCGATGCCGGCACAAGCGCCGACGGAGGACCGGCGACCGACTCCGGCCCGTCGGTCCTCTCTGCCGCGTGCAAGACGTTCCTCGCTGAGAATGGTCCGTCGGGGCGTTGGGCGTTCGGGCCGGTCGCCGGGAGCGCGGTCACCTACGTCGAGAGCGACAAGGGGGTCCCGGAGATCGCCTGGGTCGGCATGTGCGAAGGCGCCGACAAGCCAACCGTGTACCGGACGCCGCTCGATGGGTTCGCGCCGTCCAAAGACGCCATCACCCGGTTCCCGGCCGGCGATCTGTGTGTGGGGGCAAAGCAGTTCGGCCCTGCGATTGCTGTTCAGGGGCTCGAGGACATCGTCACGCTGATTCCCTCTGACCGAAACCCCTCGTTCCTCTGCGCGCTCGTCACGGGAAACGGCGGCGTCGCGCCCCCGTTCGGACTTTCCCGCGTTGCCTGCTTTGGCAGCGATCCCAAGGTGAAGGCACCTGACCCGGTTCAGGGGACCATCATCGGCTTGTTTCGCTCGAAGGAGTTCGGCCGCTCGACGATCCGTGGCGCATTTGCAGGCGCCGACTTTCGGAGCTTAGTGAATACCTTCGTCGCGTCCGAGGGGACGGGCGGCAGCGGGGTCGTCATTTCGCCGACCATCGAGATGGCGCAGAAGGCCCCCGAGGGGGCGACCGCAGCAATCGCGACGACGGGGTCGCCTACGGAGGACTCCTTCGTGCTGTTTGACCAGTCAACCGCCGTCCTCACCCGGTACGCGTCCAACAGCACAAAGACCTCGGATTTCCCGACCTCCGCCAATATCCCGAAGACGCTCCTTTGGGGGGAGACCGTCTTTTCCGACACGAACGGCGACGTGCTTATCGCCGGCCTGGAGGGGCCCCTCGACAATGGCCTACGCCCCCGCGTGAGCCTTCTCGTGGTGAGCGGGCCTTCGTCGCCGGGGTTGATTCCGCCGTTCTACCAGCCGGTCACCGATCTCGGGACCGCTAGCGGCCGTGGTACTTACGGACTCGACAGCGGCGGCTTCGAGCGCCTCGCGATGGTGCCGGGGACCAACGTCGCAGGGACCGGCGCGGCGATCGTGGCAGTACGGGGCGTGAGCAGGGGGACGCCGGTCTCCGGGCTTGTGTTCGCCAAGCAAGGCGCGGGAGGTCTGCTGCCAAGCGCGACCAACAGCGTAAAGATCCCGGCGCTCCCGACCCGCTACGGCCTCGCCGGCAGCATTCCGAGCACCGCCGGGAAACCTTCGATCTACGTGGGGATTTCCGCCGACGCGATGAAGGAGTGGTCCAAGCGCGTGTGCACCTCGGGGATGATCGCGGCCTTCGAGCCCCAATAGAGTCGGCGCAAAGGAAAGAGCCCGAAGATCCAGGAGGATCTTCGGGCTCTTTGCCATCAGGGTTCGGGAAACCGGCTCAGTAGCCGCCGCCCTGGGGAGGGCCGCCGTAGCCGCCACCGCCGCCCGGAGGACCGTAGCCACCACCGCCCGGAGGGCCGCCGTAGCCGCCGCCCTGGGGAGGAGGACCGCCGTAGCCGCCACCGCCGCCCGGAGGACCGTAGCCACCACCGCCCGGAGGGCCGCCGTAGCCACCACCGCCCGGAGGGCCGCCGTAGCCACCACCGCCCGGAGGGCCGCCGTAGCCGCCGCCCGCCGGAGGACCGCCGTAGCCGCCACCCTGGGGAGGGGGGCCGCCGTAGCCGCCACCCTGGGGAGGACCGCCGTAGCCGCCACCCGCCGGAGGGGGACCGCCGAAGCCGCCACCGGCCGGAGGGGCGCCGAAGCCGCCCGCCGGAGGGGCGCCGAAGCCACCCGCCGGAGGGGCGCCGTAACCGCCGCCACCGAAGCCGCCCATGTCGGGCGGATAGAAGCCCATACCCGGGTTGTAGGAGTCCTGGCCGGCGGCGCGGAGGTAGGCGATCGTCGACGCGACCGTGACGAGCGCCGTCGCCGGGAAGACGCCGACGCCGCAGGCGCACGCGCCGATGATTCCAACACCGGCCCCGACGAAGCCGAGGAGGATGAAGTTGAGGCGGGAGCCCTTGGAGATGCGCGCCGCTTCGCGGAAGGCTTCGCCGATCGGCAGCTTGCGATCGATGACGAGGTAGGGGAACGGCCAGAGGATCAACGCGTAGGCGAGGACCAACGGCGCGAGGAGGAGCACCGCGACGCCGACGCCAATCAGCGCGACCGACGGGTCATCGCCGTGACGGGCGCTCATCAGGGCGACGGCGGCGCCAGCGCCAGCGACGAGCGCGATGAAGAGCGTCGGCAGGAACTCATAGAGGAGGAGCGCGGGGACGGCGGATCCGGCGCCGAAGAGG
>JAAFHJ010000029.1 GCA_013298325.1 Myxococcales bacterium
GCCACGGGGCCCGAGCGCGACGCCATCCTTGAGGCGCTCGCACATGGAAACGGAGGCCTTCGTGCCGCGAGCGCGCTCGCCGCGCCCGGGGCCGCCGACGACGATCGGAAAGCGTTTGCCGCCGTTGCGAACGGGCCTTCCGGAGCCGCCGGCGACGCCGATCCGCTCCTCGCAACGCTCCGAACGCTCGCCAAAGACCCGATCGCCACGGTGCGTGCAAGCGCGGTTGCCGCCCTTGGCGCCCGCGGAAACGACAGCGACGCGCCGATGCTCCTCGCCGCGCTCGCCGACAGCGATGGCGCCGTCGCCGCAAATGCCGCCCTTTCCCTCGGATCCCTCGCCCGTGACCGGGCCGGCAAGCGTGGCGACTGGGAGCCGAAGCTCTGCGGCGCCCTCGACGATCCGCGCCCCTACGTCCGCGGAAACGCTGCACTTGCGCTGGCGACGCTCGGCGCGACCTGCGGGGCGGCACCCCGTTTTGCCGCGATCCTCGAAGACGATCCTTCGCCGGTCGTCCGCGCGCGTGCGGCCCTCTGGGCACGCCATTTCTTGAATGATCCCAAGGTGGGAGCCGACGCGCGAGCCGCCCTCCGCCGGTGCGCCGGCGATGAACTCCTCCCAACCGTCGCACGCTTCTGCGTTGAACTCCCCGTCCCGGTCTCGACGCCGGCGAGCAACTGGACGACCGTTTTTGTCGTGAGCGACGACGATGACACACCGCGCCCTCGAACGCCGTTCGTCCTCGAACGCGCCGACGGGACGCTCCTGCTCGGCACCTCCGATCGACGCGGCGCCGTCCCGCTTCCGTCCGCACCGGCCGGGCGAATCGCCCTCCTTCCCGTCGTCGGCGAAGAGCGGAAGTAGTGGCAGCCCCACGTTCACCGGGCAAAGGGAAGTTTTTCAAAAGAAAACGAGTCTTTCGCCGCGCGGAGCCGGAACCGATCGAAGCAATCCTCGATCGCGCCGGGGAACAACGGCACGCGGGGCGTTTGCTCCCGGTCGGCTTTGGCGCCTGGCGCCGCGCCGTCGGGCCGAAAATCGCCGATCGTGCGCTCCCGGTCGCGCTGGAAAAGGGGGTCTTGACGATCTTGGTCGCGAACAGCGCCTGGGCCCAAGAACTCTCGCTCTTGCAGCGGGATCTCTCCGCACGACTCGAAAAAGAGAACGTGGTCGTCCGCGAATTTCGCTTTCGCGTCGGCCCCGTCGAGACGTTTCTGCTGCCGCCAGAGCGCCGTATTGCGCGCGTCGTCCCGCCGCCGGCACCGCTACCTAGCGATCTTGAAGAGAATTTGTCCCACGTAGCCGACGAAACGCTCCGCGCGCTCATCGCCGAGAGCGCCTCAGCAAACCTCGCCTGGCAGGAATACGTGGCGCGCCCGGCGGCCGAAAAGAAGAAGTAGTCGGCCGTTCAGACGAACGCGACAAGGCGCTCAAGCCCTTCGAGCCGCTGAACAAGGAAGCGGTCGGCTGGCCCCAAAGAACCAATTATTTCGCGAAGTTGCGCCACGTAGGCGCGAAAGCGATTTCGGTCAAAATTGGTCGCCTTTCGCATCGCGGCGTGGAGCTCGTCGATGACCAGCGCCGGCGGCGGGCGGCCGTGGGCGGCATAAAGTTCAACGACATAGTCGGCCCAGCCCCCCTTCCCGGTCGCCGTCGCGAGCTTTGCCGAGTACCGAGCCGCCTGCTCCAAGAGGGCCGGCGGGAGGCGCTTTCCGGCGCGCGTCGCCTCGATCACGTCGGCCAGCGAAGAAGCGAGCACGCGCTCGGCATCGCCGGGACGGCCCATCGCGAAGGCTTTTTCGGCGACGCCACCGAGGAGCTTAAACTGATCGGACCGGCGCGCGACGCTCCCCTCGACGTCGAGGTCCGACGCGTCGCGAATCGCCGTGAAGGCCTGCGACGTTCGCGCGACCTGGGTCATCCCGGTCGCATCGAGGCCTTCCTCCGACGGGGCCGCGACCGCGATTTTTGGAAGTGTTCCGGGTGCATAGGGGTCGACGGGCGGCTCGTTGCCGTCCACAAGCGTGATCGGCTCGTTGCCGATGATCACGACGTCGCCGACCTGGAGTTCGACGCGCCCTTCGACGCGCTGCCCGTTGACCACGACGCCGTTTCGGGAGGCGAGATCCTCGACCCACACACGACCGCCCGCGACGAAAAACTGGGCGTGGCGCCGGGAAACCAGCGGATCATCGAAGGAAAGCTGACAGGTCGCACTCCGCCCTACAAAGAAGGCTCCGTCGACCAGAGGAAGGTCGCGGTTGAGGTAGCGGAGTCGAAACGCCATGGGAACGCCGAAGCTAGCGAAATCTCGCGGGAACGGACAACTGTTCGTCCCGGCCCCTTCCGCCTACGGTTCCGGGCGGACGAGCAGCTGGAGTTGTATCTACGTCCGCCCGGCGAGCGTCGAGCGGGCGTCGAGGTTCGCGACGTCCTGAAACTGAGTGCTCGCCTCCCACTCGCCGAGCGCCGCCGCGACGTCGGCGAACCGCGCACACGCCGCCAGCCGTGTCGCGAGCGCGCCATCGACGCTCGTCGGTGCCTTTCGAAGGAGGCCCAGCGCCCACACGCCCCAGCCGCTCGTTTCGAGGGCCTCGACCACTTGCAGAGCACCCTGACAAAGACGAGCAATATCTGCATCATCGAGGCGGTCCCCGACGACGACAGCCTCCTCGACCTCCGTGCTTGCGCGACGCAAGATTCGCTCCGCGTCTTCAAAACGCTGGGCTTGGACCGAGCGCTCGAGCATTTCCACAAGCAGGCGGACGTGCCAACCGCCCGCCCGAGCCTGGTCGGCCTTTCCCGCGAGGGTGTCGTCGGTGGCGAATTCGGCGGCGCCACAGTTTGGGCAGGCGCCCGCTTCGGCGGCGTACGGAAGGCGACAGGCGGCACAATGACGAAGGAATCCGGTGGTTCGCGTGACCATCCCTTCGTTAGCGGCGACGATGCAGAAGACGAGTTCCTGGGTCCCGATGCGAATGCGGTCGCCGTCGGCGAGCGGGTGCGTCCCGGTGATGCGGCGCCCGTTCAGCTTCATGCCGTTGCGGCTCCCGAGGTCTTCAACGACCACGCCACCGCTCCCGACCAGAATCTTCGCGTGCATCCGCGAAACGAGCGGATCTTCAATCGTAATGTGGCATTCGGAAGAGCGACCGAGGACGGTCTCGCCGGGGCGGAGGTCGAACTCTTGGAGGAGAAAGCGAAGACGGTAGCGGCCCAAGGTTCTTCTTCCAGCAAAGGGACGGGGTTGCGACCGGTGGCAATCGCAGGCGGACGGCGATTGTCTCGCGGACGGTTCCAGGAAGGAAAGAGGAAAATGTTCGCGGGGATCGCGCCGCGTGACGAAACGGACCATGACGCGACCGATGGCCCCCGCAGGGTGTTCCTTGATCTTGTGGCGGCCCGCCCCATCGAGTAGCGTCGCCGTGTGCAATCGGAAAACGTCCGTTCCCAGGTCGAAAATGCGTGTGCGGAGCGAATTGCGCCGCTTGTGGAGGGGGATGGCGGCGAGCTTTGGGTCGTCACCGCCGACAGCGAAACGATTCATCTCCACCTTGCTGGACTGTGCGCCGGCTGTCCGGGGGCCTCGTTGACCGACCGTTTCCTGGTCCGCCCCGCCCTGCAGCCACTCGCGCCCAAGGCGGTCGTTCGGTTGACGACCGGCTACATGATTCCGCCGGGCGCGGTCCGCATCGGCCCGCGGTAGACGGGACAACGGGACGACGACACGAAAAAGCCCCGTCTCTGCGACGGGGCTTTCCTCATTTTTTCCCCTTTTTCTTTGGGGGATTCTTTGGCGGCGCGTCGGCGCTCGGCGGCATCGGTGCATCCGGTTCCTTCCCGCGGATGATCGACTTTACGAGCGGATCGATCTCACTGTTATCTTTGCGTTTTGTTCGCCGAAGCGTCCCCAATTTCGAGAGCATGCCTTTGTCTTCGAGGACGAGCCCGAGGAAGCCGCCGCGGTCGTGGAGGCGAAGGTGATTCAGTTTGTCTTGCCACTCGGCGGTCGGCTGCGGGTGGTCGGCGTCGACGACCGAATACTTGGGCGGTGCACCGAGCTTGATCCCGAGCTTCACGGCGGCGTCGTTGTAGCTCGTGGCGAGGATGCTCGGCGTCGGCCCACCGGCATTCTTGGCAAACCCGGCGATTTGCTCTTCGCTAAACAGCGAGACTTCATCGTAAATCTTCCAAAGCTTGTCGCCGAGGAAGAAAAAGAACCGCCGACGCCCGTCGCGCTGGAGATAGAGGAGCCCCTCAGAATTTCCGTAGGTATATTCGGCGTATAGAGGGGTCGTATCGAAGCCGGTCGGCGTGTCGTCGAAGGGGATCCAGCTCCTCGCGAAAGCCGATTTCACCGAATCGCGATCGAGCTCAACGGCGCGCATCCGGTCGCCAATCGGGAGCTTGGCGAGGACCGGGTCGTATTCCTTGTCAACGACGCCGCCGACCTTCGAAAACGCGGCGAGGACGTCGGCGCGTGGCATTCCCCAGGCGAGGCCATCCGAAAGCAAAAACGAGGCGTTAGAAACGCGCGGGACCTCCTGGGGTGTGTTGACGGGTGCCTCGTCGAGGTCGATCACCGGCGGGCCGGCCGTCGCGGAAGCGGCGAACAGAAACGGCGCAGCGAGAACTACAAGCGGAAGTGTGCGGCGGAGCATGGGCAGTTCCTGGCGAGGGGACGTCACGACGAAAGGAATCGTAGATTACCGAAGGGCCGCGGGAAAGCGCACGAAAGCGATGACCACTTTCTCGATGCCCAAGTCACGAAAGACGAGCGCGCGCGGAATGCGGCGCATTCAAATCGTCCGACTCCGACGCGCGCCGTTTTTTTTTGCTAAAGGCGACAGCTCCATGACCCCTTCGCAGCCCCTTCCGTGCTCGCCGTCTCCCCACCGCGTGCGGCTCCTCCGGGCGCTCCTCGCTGCGGGCGGCCTCATCCTCGCCGGCTGCGGCGGCACCGCCTACAGCGCGCGAAACCGGCCTACGACGGCGTACACCGAAAGAACGGCGGCACTGTTCGACGACACGATCGATCCGGCAGCGGCCGGGCTTGACGTCAACTCCTCGTCAACCCCTCAATCCGACAAACTTTTTCGTGAGCGAACTCAGCTCGCCGACGGGGTGTTCCGCGTGAAGGCGGAGACGATTTCGCAGGCGGGGGAAGGCGCATCGGAAAGCTACCGGATCACCCTCAAGCCCCGCGACACGCTCGGTGGCAAGTGGAAGCCGACGGAAGACATCTCGATGGTCGTGACGCGAACCAATCCATCGTTCGGAATCGTGAAGCACCTCGACGCGCGACTCGTCGGCAAGACGTTCATCGCGTTTGTCCAAGCATTCTCAAATGAAGATGGCGGCTATGTGTACCATGCACATTTGGCCGCAGACACCAAAGAGGTCGCAGCCGCCGTCGCCGACGCGTATGCCCTCGGCGACCTCGGAAAGTGAACGAAAATGGCTGTCGACTTCAAGAGCCCGCGAGAAATTGAGCAAATGCGAGTCGCCTGCCAAATGGCGGCGGAGACGCTCCTCCTTGTCGGCGAGCAAATTCGCGCGGGGATGACCACCGACGACCTGAACACGCTCGTCCACGAAGATACGGTCCGCCGGGGCGCCTACCCGGCCCCGCTGAATTATCGCGGGTTTCCGAAGAGCGTCTGCACGTCGATCAACGACGTCGTCTGCCACGGCATCCCCGGCCCCCAGGTGCTCAAAGACGGCGACATCATCAACGTCGACGTGACGACCTTCTACAAAGGGTTCTACGGAGACACCTCGGCCACGTTCTACATCGGTCGCCCCTCCGCCGACGCGATCAAGGTCACCGAGGCGGCCCGAAATGCGATGATGAAGGGGATCGAGGTCGTCCGCGACGGCGCCTATCTTGGCGACATCGGCCACGCTATCCAGAGCTACGCGGAAGGCCTCGGCCTCGGCGTCGTTCGGGATTTTGTCGGTCACGGAATTGGCCGAAAATTCCATGAAGATCCGCAGGTAAAGCACTACGGCCGCCCGAAGACCGGCGAACGCCTCCGCGCGGGGATGACCATCACCATCGAACCGATGATCAACATCGGCACCTATCAGTGCGACGTCGACCGTGCCGACAAGTGGACCGCCCGTACCGCCGACGGCTCACTTTCCGCTCAGTTCGAGCATACGATCCTCGTGACGAAGACCGGCTACGACATTCTTACTGCCCGGCCCGGCGTGCTCAAGAACTCGGAGAATGTCGCGAATCTCTTCGCCATTTAACGATTGAGGCGTCGTTCAGAGAGCGGACGAGCCCTTCGTCCGCTTTTTCTTTTTGGGGGACTCCTCCTTCGAAACGACCACCTCGACCGGGGCGTCGCTCGTGCGGTCCCGACGGCTTCGCCCCTCCTCGAGGAGTTCGGCGGCCGCCTGTTTCGCGGCGTCGCCGACCCGGACGCCACCAATCATCCGCGCCACCTCTTCAATGCGCTCCGCCTCATCGAGGGGGTGGACGGTGCTGTAGGTCCGCCCATCGGGCGCTTCCCGTTTGCCGACGACAAAGTGATGATCGGCGAGCGCCGCAATCTGCGGAAGATGCGTAATACACAGCACTTGGCGATGCCGGGCAACTTCCGCAATCGACCGGCCGATCACTTCCGCGATGGCGCCGCTCACGCCTGCGTCGACCTCATCGAAGACGTAGAGGCCCGCCGGGCCGTTCTCCGCGAGCACCCGCTTGAGGGCAAGCAGCGCACGCGAAAGTTCACCGCCGCTCGCAATTTTACGAAGGGGCCGTGGCTCCTCCCCTTTGTTGGGCGCGATCAGGAATTCGACGCGATCAAGACCGCGCACGCCCAGGCGCGCCCCGTCGACGGCCAGCGCGGTCGCCTTCGCGCCGGCCCCGGAAGGCCCCTCGTTCTGCGAGACATCGACGACGACCCGCGCGCGCCCCATCCCAAGCTGGCCGAGTTCGCGCCCAATGGCATCTGCAAGGCGCGCTGCTGCCTCGCGACGGGCCGCGGAGAGCTTGCGCGCCGCCATCGCCGCTTCGGCAAGGAGCGCGTCCCGTTCCCCACAAAGGGCGTCGAAGCGCTCTTGGCCACCAGCGAGTTGGGCCCGCTCTTTGCGTAGGTCGTCGCGATGGCGGAGAAGATCTTCCGTCGCCGGGCCGTACTTCCGTAAGAGCTTCTGCAAGCGGAAGAGGCGTTCTTCCACCGCATCGAGGCGCGCCGGGTTGGTCTCCACACCATCGGCGTAGCGGGCGAGTTCGCGGGCGGCGTCGGCGAGCTCGGCGCGCGCGTTCTCCACGTTTCGCGCGAGTGGGGCGAGCGCGCCATCGAGCCCGGCGGCCGCCTCCAGCTCGCTGACGATCCGCGCCAACGCATCGCAAAGCGCTTCGTCCCCCTCGTAGATGCGGTCGGCCGCCTTTCGCGTCGCTTCGCCGAGACGCCCCGCGTGGCGCAGCCGCCCGCGCTCCTGCTCCAGTTCCGCTTCCTCACCGGAGCGCACGTCGAGGTCTTCGATCTCACGAAGCTGAAATTCCAAGAAATCTTCCCGCTCAAGCCGCGTCCGCTCGCGGGCACGGAGTTCCTCGATTTCGCGCCCGAGACCGAGGAGCGCCTCTACCTGACGCGCTACCGCAACCGCTTGATCTTCCAGCTCACCGAAGGCATCGAGGTACTGGCCGTGCGTGGCCGGGTCGGTCAATGCGACGCTTTCATGCTGGGAGGCGATGTCGCAAAGTTCGGGAGCAAGTTCGGTAAGTTGTGCCGCAGTTGCGATCCGACCGTTCAAGAACGCTCGGGAACGACCAGCTCCATCCGCCTGCACGACGCGGCGAATCACGAGTTCGCTCACGCCTGGGAGGTCCCACGCCTCGAGTTTCGCGGCGAGTCGCGAGCCCGGCAACACCTCAAAAAGCGCTTCAATTTCGGCTTCTTTCGCGCCCGCGCGAACGAGTTCCGGATTGGCGCGAGCCCCGAGGACGAGCGCGAGCGCGTCGACGATCATCGACTTCCCCGCCCCCGTCTCGCCGGTGAGCACATGAAAACCGGCCCCGAACTCGACGACGAGCTGATCGATCAGGACGACATTTCGGATCGAGAGCTGAACAAGCATTCAGAGCGCCCTAGCGGATTCGGGGGTCGTCCGGCAACGGTCCCGATTTCGAAACGCTGTCAGATCCGCCCGCAACCGGTGCCGCCGCGTTTTTTGCGAGGGCGCCAACCATGCGCTTGGTCAGTTTTCAAACCTACGGCGATCGACTTTCGTAAGGAATCGTTCGGATTCGACATGCGTTCCGAAGAATTACGCGGGGAAGCTTGACGCCCTTTTTTCGTTTTCGGTACGAATGGTTTCCCCGTCCCGGCGTCCGCGTCGGTGCGCTTTGCAGGCGCCGCGCGCTTGGTGGTCCGAAGGGGCCGCGAATCTTATCGCTTGTGTCACAGCAACCTTTCGATTTTTCATCGAATTGCTGCTTGTGACCTCCAGGAATCCTCGAAACGGGCCTCCGCCCCTCTTGCTCTCGCCGAGATCGCATGGCCGCGAAACCCCCCGCGAAGAAAAAGTCCGCCCCCGAACCGGTTCTCCCGACCGGCGCACGCCCTTCCTCCCTCGAAGAGCGCGCTGCGCACGTGCGGCAGCGATTGGCGAAAGCGCCCGTTGACGTTCAGGAGCAGTACGCGCGCCTCCTCGATATGTCGTGGATCTACCACGACAGTGTTCTTGAGGGTGTGGTCTACACGCAACTCGAATTGAAGGCAGCGTTCGATCCGGCAGATCCGGACGTCACTAGCCAAGCAACCGAGAGCAATATCCAGCCAATTTGCGATGAAATTCGGCGGCACCGTGCTGCACTCGAGTTTGCCCGTCAATGGGCGAAGCGCGACGATATTGTAACCATCGAACTCATCCGGGAGATCTACCATCTCTTTCGCCCGGACGACGGCGACTCGAAGACGGTCAAATACCGCAAAGACATTCCGCAGCACCGCCTCTATTTCCATGAGTATGCGGCTCCGGAGAAGATTCCGGCCAAGGTGAAGGCGGTCGTTGACTGGCTCAACGACCCGGAGACCCGCCGGACGCGGAGCCCGCTCCGCGTCGCTTCCCGAGGGCACTACGACCTCCTGCGCGTGTTCCCCTTCCAGCACGACAGCGGCAAAGTCTCGCGATTGCTGCTTAATATGCTGCTCCTCCGCGCGGGATATCCGCCAGCGATTGTCGATTCCCGGGAGCGCCAGCGCTACTACGATGCCCTCAAGGGCTCGAGCGCGTCGATGTCGCAGATCATCCAGGACTCGATCTCGAATGGCCTCGCGTCGGTCGAGCGCTTTCTCGATACCTACGAGCGTAAGCCCACCTTCGTCGCCACGTGAATTCCGCCCTCGACGCCTCCGTGACCCTTGAGGATGTCCTCGCGGTCGTCCAGACGCGACGCGTTCCACTCGCGCCCGAATTGGCCGGCTATTTGGCGCTTGAGATCGCGGAAGCGTCGGCTTCGTGGGGCTCGGCGGTTGAGCCACGCCTTGTGTATGTTTCCGAGGAGGGGAGCGTCGCCCTCGTTCGCCAACGGGGCGGCGCTCCGAGGACCGACGACGAACGGCGCGGCCCCCCGTCCGTTCGCGTGATCCTTGGAGAAATGCTTGCGGCCGGCGGCGGGTCGACCCCGGCTCTCAATGCTGTCGCACGAAAGAACGACCCGGACGGCGATGGTCTCGCACTCGCCCAAGAGCTCGAAGCGGCACTCATTCCGGTCAACCGCTCCGCCGGGAGGCGCGCCCTCGCCCGCCTCGCCCGCGACGTAAAGCGCGTGATGAATAAGGTCGGCCGGAACGCGGAGGCGACGTCGGTCGCAAGCCGCCGCGAGCCGAGCCGGGACGACTTCGACCGCCGAGAGAGTGAAATTCCTCCGTCGGTTGCCCCAGCGCCGGACCGCGAAAAAGAGCGCGACGAAGCGCCTTCCTCGCGAGCACGCGCCGCAGCGCCAGAACCGGCGTCGGCCAAAAGCGGCCCGCCGACTCGCGTCGCCGCACCGACGATCCCCAAAGAGAGCGCCGACGATCTCCTCGCGAACTTTGCGGTGAGCGGCAGTTCGAACGACGATAACCTTCGCGAACTCAAGCGGATGGCCGGGATGACGCCGACGCCACCCCCGCCAGGAACCCGCCCCACCGACGACGACAACGCTGGCGACGGCGAGGATGAAGCAAGCCGCGCGGAGACCCGCGTCGCGGCCCCTGTTGCACGTCGCGACGACGGCGTAGGAACGAGCGAAGGCCCCGTCTCACGACGACGCGGCCGGGACGACGAGGATCCTTCCGAGGACGATCGACGCCCGAAGAAACGTGGCGGAGTCTTTTCAAGTCGCTTGAACGACGAAGAAGACGGACGCTCTGCAACCAAGCTGCCCGCCCCGAAAAAGGGCGAATATGAGCCGGCTCGTGCCCCCAAAACGCGCCTCGCACTTGTTGCGTTCCTCGCATTTTTGCTACTCGCAGCGACCTTTACCGTCTGGCGCTTCAAACCGGGATTCTTCGGTGGACATACCGCCGATGTCATGGCGGAAGAGCGCGCCAAATGGGATCGCGAAAAACGTGCCGATGGTGGGGCTGAAGTCGCCCGGTGCCGCGCGACGCTCGTCGTGACCGACGTTCCCGAAGGGGCGGAAGTCCTTTTGAACGTCGGAAAAGCTCCGACCGATGTCGACCGGATGCCGGTCGGGACGCGCCTAGAATTTGTCGCAACGGCGGAGGGGTACGCGCCTCGGCGGACCGTCGTCCCGGCGGGTGCCTCCTGGGACGTCACCGACGGACGATCCCGGTTCGAACTCGCCGTCCAGCTCGAAGCGAGCCGCGCTGCCGGTGGCGCCGATTCCTGGCCGCAAGCGGAACCGGGAAGCGAAGTCGGCGGGCGCGGCGCTCCGGGGACCGTCCACATCGTTGCACAGCCTAAGGGCGCGGAACTCTGGCTGCTTGCGGGCGTTGCCCCTGAAGCGACGCTTGATGCGATCCCCTGCGACGCCGACGTCGACGTCCTGGTCGCCGGGCCAACCACGTTCCGAAAGCGCCTCCGCGCCCCGGGAAAGTCCTTCGTTGCGAAGTCTCCCGGTCAACGGGAACTCCGCCTTTCGACGACGCATTGAAGTTACGGAAAGGGAGAAGTCATGCACGAATCTGCGTATGCCATCGCAAAATCGCTCGTCTCGGTAGCTTGGGCGGATGGCGACTATGCCGACGCCGAAAAGCAGATGCTTTCCGCGGTGTTCGATGCTTTTGGAGCCACGGAAAAAGAGACGCTCGACCTCCATGCGTACGCGACGGAGCGCCGGACCCTGGAGGACGTACCCCTTCAGGATCTCTCGGCGGCCGACCGCCGCGTTCTCCTCCAATACGCCGTCTTCCTGAGCTACGCCGACGGCCACCAATCGCCGGACGAGGTCGCGTTCCTGACGGAACTCGCGGCGAAGCTTCGAATCGCCGACGAAGAAGCGAAGTCGCTCATGGAAGCGGCTCGGGTGCGCGCCGAAGCGCACAAACACCTCCTGTAAGAATTCGTTTCTCTTACAGAATTGCCATACGGTCCGCGTTGAGCGCCTTTCGCGCGCCGCGGACCGTAATCGTTTTCCCGTCGCTCTCGACGACAACCCCTTCCGTCCGCGCGACCGCCTCGTGGGCGCCGTGCATGAGGACGACACGGTCGGCGCCGTCGGGGAGCAGGTCGAGCCCGACGAAGCCGCCGTGGCCGTCAAGAAGGACCTGCGCGGCGAGGGCGGCCCCCTTCGGAACAGGGCCGTCGGCGACGACGGTCGCAACGTCGGAGGTGGCGTCGAAACGGAGAGCGGTTACGCGGCGTTCTGCGAGCATGTGGAGACGCTACGCCTCGCGCTCCGGCGACGCCAGCGCGCTGCGCTGAAGGTGCGACACGAGGCCGTCTAGGGCGATGCGGTAGCTGGACGGGCCGAAGCCGGCGACCTTCGCGAAGCAGACCGCCGACAGGTACGAATGATGGCGAAAGGGCTCGCGGGCCTCCGGGTTTGACACGTGCACTTCAACCGTCGGGAGCGCAATCGCCTCCACGGCGTCGCGGAGCGCGATCGACGTGTGGGTGAGACCGCCGCCATTCAGGAGCACGCCGTCAAAAAAGAGACGCGCTTCCGCGAGCCAGTCGCAGAGCACGCCTTCGTGGTTGGTCTGCCGCGCCTCAAAATCGATCCCCAGAAGCGAGGCACGCTCGGCGAGGTCCCTATGGATCTCGTCGAGCGTGGTCGTGCCGTAGACGGCCGGATTACGCGTCCCCAAAAGCTGAAGATTCGGCCCGGAGAGGCACAAAATCTTCATCGCTTTCAAAGCTCTGCGAGCAGCTTCGGTTCGGCGAGGCGGAGCAAGAAACGCCCCTTGCCGACGTTGCCCGTGGGCGAAACGGCGAGAGCGACGAAGTAGGTGTCACCGATGCAGCGGAGCACGGTGATCAGCTTTTCGCTGGAAATCGTCACTTCTGCAGCGGCTCCGGTCTCAAGCATCTCGGAAGCGCGCTTGACCGAGCTGAGGACGACGGAAAACTCGATCCCGATGTTGTTCACGTCGAAGGCGGCGTCGTTCTTTGAATAGCTTTCGAGAGCAATTCCGCTTGCGTCCATCAGGAGCGCCGCCATGGCTCCGTCGGTCCTGTCGACGACTTCCTTCAACGCCTCTTTGAACATGGTCGAGCAACGTAAAGAGGCCGAGGCCACGGCGTCAACTACTTCGTCTCTCCTCGACGATTCACCCGACCGCTTAGTCGCGTTAGTCGCGGCCCGCGTCGCGAATTCCGCTGTCGGTTGGTGCTGCATCGGCCACACCGGCATCGCCGCCTCCGCCCGCCGGCGGCACCTCCCCGGAGCGGTAGCACGCGGTGACTGTCGGAGCGCTGACCGTGCTCGTGGCGCGCATCGCCGTTCCGTCGCCGTCCGAGAGGATTACCCCGCAGAATAGCGAAAACGTAGTCGGTGCAAATTCGGAAAGTACGCCCTGAGTGGACTTCGGTTGGCCGGCGAAGTCGGCGCGAACGAAGGGCGTTTGACCTTCCTGAATGACGCCAGACACCGCGCTCGTCCGCTCGTTCGCTTTGACCTCTGAGTGCACGCTGAAGAGCGCATTCCGATTCGGAAATGGGAGACCGGTCGTCACCGCTCCGCCCCCCTGCCCGTTCCGATAGTAGGCGAATGCAAACAGGCCTTCGCGTGTAATATCAATATCAAAATTGTTCGTACGATCGCCGTCATCCCACGCGTAGGAACATCCGGGCGCGACGTCCATTTTGGCTGTAGAGCGGTTGGTTACTGAAAAGGCATAGTCGACGGTTACGCGGCGCGGCGCACCGGGAACCGTGAACACTGCGTAGGCGCGGCCGACCGTCGAGGCGCCGGACGCCGTATCGAAGATCGCCGTGCCGGCGACCGTCCCTTGGGCACGGTCGATGACGACCGACGAGTGCCCGTTCGCGCCGGCGCAGTCATTGTCATCGGTTCCGTTCGTAGAGCATCGAAATCGCACAGGAAAACTCAGCATCGACGACGTCACACACGTCAGCGGCTCGTCGGGGATCGTTGCATCGGCGCCGGCGTCATTTCCCGGGAGCGCGCGGTATTCGCCGGCGCACGACGCAAGCATGACTGTCCCTGACGCAAGCACACCGACGAGAGCGCCGAGCGCGAGACGCGGCGAAAGTTGAGCTGCCATACACTCGGGGACTGTACGCGAGGGGCCTGGCGCTGCGTCTATCGGAAACGCGCGTCTCGAACGCGATGGCCGGTCGGCCACCGGAGGAATCGATCCCGGTGCGAGTTTTTTACGCAGCCGCTTCACGCTTGTGTGAGGCCCCGCGACCGGCCTAGCTTGCGCCGGCATTCGGTGCCTTGGGTGCGGCGACTTTGTGACGCCTTCCGGCGTTTCACGAAGAATTTCAACAATCTACCGCACCTAAATTCCCATGATCGGGCATGCCCGTCAGCACTGTCGCTTACGCAAGGAGTCCTCGTGAACGTCGACACGGACAAACTCAAATCGCTTCTCGCGGTCCTCGCCGAAGAAAACGTCGCCGAGTTCGAACACGAAGAGGCGGGGGTGCGGATTCGCATCGTCCGCGGGGGCGTCGCCGTTGCGGCCGCGCCGATCGCCTCGGTTCTCCACGCCGCCCCCAGCGCCGCAAAGGCACCGGAAATCGTCGTTGCCGACGACGGCGGAACCGACGTCACTTCCCCGTTTGTTGGTACCTTTTACCGCGCCGCTGGACCGGACGTTCCGCCGTTTATTGAAGTCGGCGCGGCCGTCAAAGTCGGCCAAACGCTCTGCATCGTTGAAGCGATGAAATTGATGAACGAAATCGAGGCCGAATTCGGCGGCGTCGTCACCGCTATCTATGCGGAAAACGGCAAGCCTGTTGAGTTCGGACAAAAGCTCTTCCGCATCAAGAAGAGCTGATGTTCAAGAAAATCCTCATCGCAAATCGTGGCGAGATCGCTCTGCGCATCATGCGCGCTTGTCGCGAACTCGGCATCGCCACCGTCGCCGTCCACTCGACCGCCGACGAGCGCGCCCTCCACGTGCGGTTTGCCGACGAGGCGGTCTGCATCGGCCCCGCCGACGCCCGCCGCAGCTACCTGCACATCCCGGCGATCATCTCCGCCGCCGAAATCACCGGCGCTGATGCGATCCACCCCGGCTACGGGTTTCTCTCCGAAAATTCCGAATTTGCCAGCCTCTGCGGCAAGTGCGGGATCACGTTCATCGGGCCGTCCCCGGAGTCGATGCACGCGTGGGGCGACAAGGTTCGGTCGCGGGAAAACGCGGCACGCTTCGGCCTCCCGCTGCTCACCGGGAGTTCCGTCTTGAGGGACGCGGCGCACGCCGTTGAAGAGGCGAACCGTGTCGGATTCCCAGTAATTCTAAAGGCTTCCGGCGGTGGCGGCGGGCGCGGCATGCGCATCGTGCGAGCCTCGGAAGAGGTTGCCGCGGCGTTCAGCCAGGCGACCCACGAAGCGGAGGCCGGCTTCAAGAACCCGGACGTGTATCTAGAGCGCTTCATCGAGCGCCCGAAACACATCGAATTTCAGGTACTTGCAGATAAGCACGGCGGCATCTGGACCCTCGGAGAGCGCGAGTGCTCCCTCCAGCGGCGCCACCAAAAAGTGATGGAAGAGGCGCCGAGTCCCGCCCTCGGTGCCGAAAAGCGTCAGGCGATCGGCGAGCGCATTCGTACGGCGATCCGCGAGACCGGGTACACGTCGCTCGGGACGCTCGAATTCATCATGGATGAGCACGGTGAGCTGTTCTTCCTCGAGATGAATACGCGCGTGCAAGTCGAGCACACCGTCACCGAAATGGTGACGGGGCTCGACCTCGTCGCCTTGCAAATTCGGGCCGCCGCCGGCGAGAAACTCGATATTCCGGACACCCGCACCTGGAGCTTCCGCGGCCACGCGATCGAGTGCCGAATTAACGCGGAAGATCCAAAGACCTTCGCGCCGTGGCCCGGTCTTATCACCGAGTACTTTACCCCCGGTGGAGCAGGAGTCCGCGTAGATTCAGGCGTTTACGGCGGGTTCACCGTCCCGAGCCACTACGACTCCATGCTCGCCAAGCTCATCGTCCACGCGCCGACGCGCGCCGAAGCAATCGTGCGAATGCGTCGCGCCCTCGATGAATTTCTCATTGGTGGAATTCGTACAAATATCCCGCTGCACAAGCGACTCCTGGCCGACCCAGAAGTGATCGCCGGGACGATGTCGACGCGGACCGTCGAACGCATCATCTCCGAGGGGTAGACAGCGGGTGCATGTTGCACCCAACTAGCGGCGCAAAGGATGCAAGCCACATCCTTTGCGCCGCTCTTTTTTGAATTCCTAGCCCCCAAGCGGCGTACTTCCGGGCAAGCTGCCGCTTCGCTTTCCCGACTTGCCGAGGAGCCCCATGAAGACGTTTTCGCTGACGGTATCGGCCTCCCTCATCGCCCTCGCTGGGTGCCGGCACGAACCGATCGCCATCAACGCCGGCCCCGTTGACGCTGGCGCCGCACCGCGAAGCAGCGCAATGCCGTCCGATGGCGGTGTGGTGCAAGTTCCTGCCAAGCCGCCCGTTGTCATCCACGCGAATCCGAGCCCCCGCTAGCGCAATCCGCGATCGGCGCCTTTCCACCCTCCGTCAAACCACCATTCAAGGATCTCATGAAGAAGCTCTCATTGACCGTTTCTGCCTCGCTCCTCGCGATCGCCGGGTGTGGCGCGGAACCGATCCATACGAACCCCGGACCGCAGCCGACGAACCCGGTCCCGAGCGCCGAACCGGTCGCCGCACCGTCCGCGAGCGCGACCACAGACGTCTCCCCGAAGCAAATTCCGGCACCAGAGCCGATCCATGTCAACCCAGGTCCGCGAGAAATCCCAAGCGCTGCCCCGTCGGCGGATGCGCCAAAACCGCCGAAGTACACCAACTCAAAGCCTCACTGAGCGCCGCTCATGCGCTTCGATGGGGCGGTGCCGCCGGTCGCCGGCGATGAAGGTGTACGTGCATTGAGCGCCGTCCACGCGCGCCAAATTCATCGGGACCCGTGGCCCGATTTCGCAGCGTTTGACAAGGAAGCCTACGCAGAGCCGCTGCGCCGCCAGGCCGCCGACCTGTGGCGCCGTAGGAGCCAGATGGAGTACGCGTCGGTGGCCCAATTTACGCGTATTTCCGCGGAGTTGGCTGACCATCTTGTGCCGCTGCCGTGGCACGGAGTGTTCGCTCGGATCATCACCGACGAAGTGCGGCACGCAGAAATCTGCGCCCAACTCGCCCGCGCCCTGCACCCGGAGGCGGTCGCCGACGCAACCTACGCCCTCCCCCCGTGGCCGTGGCCCAAGTGACCGACCGGCGAATCTTGGGAGGAGGTCGCCGTCTGGGCGGCCCACGCGCTCCTGGTTTCCTCGTGCCTTGGCGAGGCGCTGAGTGTCCCGAGCTACGAGGCGCTTGTCGTCGTCTCGACTGACCGCATCGTCACAGAAACTCTGCAGCAAATTCGGAAGGATGAACCGCTGCACGCGACCTTTGGTTGGGAGATTGTGCAGGCACTCGTCCGCGATGTGCCCGCGGTGCGACCGAGCCTCCAGGCGAGCCTTGGAAACTACTTGCGCGGCTTTGAAGCTTCGATGGGGGACGGAATTCCCCTTTCAGAAATTGCCGGTCGGAGCATTGAGGTCGCAGCCGCCGGTCCCAATCTAGGAACCCTCACGAGCGAACAAACCGCATTTCTCTACTACGCCACGCTGGAGTCCGAGCTTCTCCCGCGCCTTCACGAACTTGGGCTGAATGGAACGCAAGCACTGCTCGCGACCGCTCATTTCGCGCCCCAATAACCGGTTCTCGAGGACTGTATCCATGAAGAAACTTACATTGAGCGTGTCGGCATCATTCCTCGCGATTGCAGGTTGCGGCGGCGACCCCGCCCCCAAGCAGCCCGGCGAGATCTATACCAATTCACTTGCGCAGACCGCGCAGACCGCCTCGGCGACGCCGTCCGCTTCTCCGTCGGCGTCGGCGCCGGAACCGGTGCCGGCACCGGTTCCACGGCCGGAGGACTACGTCCGGACGACCAATGCAACACCGGTCGAAGTCCCCCAGCTACCGCCGCCGCCAACCTCTGCCAAGCCGACGAAGCCGGGTCCCCCGAAACACACGAATTCGATGCCGCGTTGAACCGAGAAACTCGGACGAATCATAGGCGAGTTGCGAAGCGCTCGGTGTCGGTATCGAACAGGAGAGTTCGCTCGGGCCACCGAAGGGCCGCGAGCGCACCTTCGCGTAGATCACGACCGTAGGCGCGCGCCTCGAAACGTTTGCCGACGCTATAATCAACGCAGAATGCCTGACGCCGCTTGCCAAACCACGCGAGCGGGTCAATCCCTTCAAACACGTCCATCTTGCCTCGATTTCTCCCTTCGAGGCGGCGCCAATAGTGGCCAAAGACGACCGCGCGTTCGTCGTCGTCTTCCCGCCACCAGCGAGCGCGCTCCGCAAAGCGGTGCTTTCCCGAGAGGAACGGAACTGGGATTTCCGAAGGATCCCCGGCCGTTCGAAGCGGCTTTTCGCGCCCAGAAAGCAGCACACGAATCGGCTCGCGATTCTGGTCGGCCGCGTGTTGGCAGGCGAGTCCATGATGATAGGGGAGCGGTACCGCGTAGTTTCGAATCGCGACTTCGTCCGGAGCACCACGGAGGTCAAACTCGGTAGCTGCGCAGCGTCGGAGTGCATCAAATGCGGAATAATCGCCTACTTCCCGTGCTGCCTCGATGTCCTCCGGGAACCAGTCGGCGTGGACGACGCGGAGCTCCCGGCTCTCCAAGGCGACCGGCAACGAGAGCAAAAAGCGCCGAATTTTCTCTTTTTCGTCCGAAGTCGCGACGCGACTCGCAAAGAGCTGGGGCCCCGAAGGACCGGGGAAGCAATCGGCGCCGTCGGCATGGTCGACGAACCATCCGTTCCCTTCTTTCTCTTCGCCGCGAAGGAGATTGTGTTCGTGGTTGCCAAGCACCACTTGCGCGATCTTCTCGTTCACCAAATGCTGAATGAGTTCGACGACGGCGACGCTGTCGGGGCCCCGATCGACGAGGTCGCCGACGAAGATCAGCGGGCGCTCGGCACGGCCGCGGGCGATGTCGACGTGAAGGCGGCCGAGCAGGCGCTCCAAGGCTTCAATTTCACCGTGAATATCGCCGATGATGTCGACACGATCGTGAAGGAAGGGGCGAACAAGCGTCATCGGCGAAGAGCATAGCGGGCGTCCTCGTTTTTTGGAGGCAGTTCGCCTAGGAGGACCGTATGCCGACGCGCCTTCTTCTCGCCCTCGCCCTCGCATCCGCCATCCCGCTCGCCGCCTGTTCACGGGCCAGCGCCGGCACGACGACCGTCGCAAAGGACGCGAAGCGCTACGAGGGGCACGGCGTCGTGAAGCTCCTCGACGCCGCCAGCAAGACGGTCCTGATCGCCCACGAAGAAATTCCCGGCTACATGAAGGCGATGACGATGGGATTCGTCGCCAAAGACGCGGCACAAGTCCAGGGAATCGTTGCGGGAGATACCGTCGATTTCGCGTTTGTCGATGACGACGGGACGCTTCGCCTCGAGAAGATCACGAAGAAGTGATCTTGCCAGTCGGTGGCACCGAGTTCCCTCTAAAACGCTGGAACTGCGTAAAAATCTGTAGTTAGACGGCCGACGATGTTCCGCCGTCTCCTCCCCTTCTTCGTCCTCATTGCCACCGCGTGTTCGGAGGGGGCCCCCGCCGCAACAGTCGTCGATGCATCGACGCCTCAATCGCCCGACGGAGGCATTGGGATCGACGACGCTGCGGTCGGAGATGCCGCTTCGGATGCGCCCGTTCCTCCCGTTGTCTATGGGAGTTCGAAGGGGACCGGGGGGCTCGCCTGCACGTCGACCGTCGACCTCGGAGGCGGCCGGAATTACTGCAAAGCGACTGTCGCAGGTGTGGAGATGCGATTCGCAAACGCGGCGCCGGCGGCAACGGGCCCGTCGCGGCTCGTCATCTACGTCCACGGCGACGGAGCACGCGCCTACACGAGCGATGGCGCCATGAAGGCGCTCCTCCCGTGGGCCGACGCGCATCAGGCCCGCGTCCTCGCCGTTCTTGCTCCGAACGGCTGCGCCTGGTGGCAAACGGCTGCCCACGACTGCGCAAGCGCCATCGAGGAACCGGATACTGGCGCAAATGCCACCGCGTTTGAAGCAGTCCTAAAGGCGCTTCGTAGCGGCTATGACATCGCCGATGGCCCCACCTTCTACTACGGCTCTTCCGGTGGCTCGATCTTCCTCTCGAAGCTTTTCTTTCCGCGTTTCGGAAAGACGTACCCCGGCGCGTATGCAATGAATTGTGGCGGTGAAGTCCCGCCCACGAGCGCCTATACGTGGGACCCAAAGGATGGCCGCAGTCGCGGAGAGACCAAGTTTTGGTTCACCTACGGCGACCAGGATTTCCTCAAAGATGCAGCCCACGCAACGGCAGGTTATCTCGGCGGTTTGGGCTTTCCGACGGACGAGAAGATCATTCCGGGGGCGACGCATTGTGCGTTTGATGCCCACGGCCGCTCGAAGGAAGTATTCTCGGCCTACCTCGGCGAATAGTCCCCACAGAAAAAGAAACGCCGACATCTCTCGCGAGATCGTCGGCGTTTTCGCGGGTACGTTCGTCGTTCAATTGCCGTCCCAGCGTAGACTCTCTCCGGTCACGGCAGCAATTTTCTTCTGATTTTCACCGCGTGTATTGGCCGTAAACAATCCGCCCCCCTCCCTCGTGGAGAAGAACGCGA
>JAAFHJ010000290.1:0-922 GCA_013298325.1 Myxococcales bacterium
GGAAAATACCTGTTTGCCGATGCTTCCAATACGGCAGAAGCACGAAAGAAGGTCGACCTCTCGAAGGAGATTCAGGATCTCCGCGGGAAGATCGCAGACCTCGCCGACGGCCCCGAAGCCGACAAGAAGCGCGCTCCGCTCCGCGACACTCTTGCAAGCAAAGAGAGCGAGTTGCGTGCCTTGGAAAAGGGGCCGATCCCGGCGGCGGGGAGCTATTCGCGTTTCGCGATGCGCGACGTCCGCCCCGACGCAGGCAAAGACGAAGGCGTCGCGGCGCGGATGCTCTCCTATTACAAGAAGGTCGACGAAGACAATCTACGTATCTTCGCGACCAAGATGCCGCTACCGCCGGAAAAGGACGGGGCTTCTTACGTCGGTGTGGAGGTCTGCTCGTCCTGCCATCAAGATGCGCGGAAGGTCTGGGACAAGACGGCGCATGCCCACGCGTACAAGACGCTTTCCGACCAATACAAAGCCCAAAACCTCGATTGCGTCGGCTGCCATGTGACCGGCTACGACAAGCCCGGCGGGAGCACGGTGGCCCACGTCGAAAAGCTGATGGACGTGCAGTGCGAGAACTGCCATGGCGCCGGCTCCAAGCACGCGGCCGCACCGAAAAGTGCAAAAATTCCGAACGCAAACCCGGGGGCAGACGTCTGTACGACCTGCCACCACCCGCCCCACGTCCACGCGTTCGATGTTGCCGCCAAACGCCCGTTGATTCTCGGGCCTGGCCATGGCGGGTGAGCGCCGTTAGCTCTGATTCATAAACGCTACAATCTCGTTCACAAGCTCGGGCGCTTTGGCGAAGAGATCGTTGTGGTGCCCGTGCAGCACGGTGCGAAGCGTCGCGTGGGGGAACGTCGCCGCGAGCGTCGTCCCCATTTTGTAGGGGATCAGCTCGTCTTCGGTCCCGTGGATG
>JAAFHJ010000290.1:932-6499 GCA_013298325.1 Myxococcales bacterium
TTCCGATCTTCCCGTGAATGACGAGCGTCGGCCGGGCGATCGAAGGCGCCTTCGTGAGCGTGTCGTAGCGGTCACCGACGAGCAATTTTGTGGGCAAAAACGGGGCGAACCGACGCACCATGGCCGGAATGCTCGTATACGGCGTGACCAGCACGAGTGTGCCGACCCGATGCTCATGGGCCATCTGCGTGGCGACGCCGGTCCCTAAGGAAATTCCGAGGGCGGTGACGCGGGTCGGGCCGATGCCCTGGCCATCGAGCCAGTGGAGGAGGCAGCGCGCGTCGGCGTAGAGGCCGGCCTCCGTCGGTTTGGCCTCGCCGAACGACTTTCCGTAGCCCCGGTACTCCAGAAGCGCGACCGAAACGCCAAGACGCACAAAACAGGCGGCGAGGGGAATGAGCTGACCGAGCGCTTCGCCGTTCCCGTGGAACAGCGCGAGCGTCATCGGCGCGGGATTCTCGGGAGACGTCGCATCGAAATACGCCGCCCGAACGCGGACGCCATCCGCGGCGCGGAGGTCCAAAGGTCGAGCATTTTCGGGAAGTTTTGCGTGATCAAACTTCGGTGCAGGATACAGGAAAGACCGGTACCGCGTCCGCGCGAGGACGTTTAACGCGCCGAAGCCGGCGGAAGCGAGCGCGGCCCCCTGAACGACGTGACGGAGGCGCACCATCACGCCACCTCCGGCGTTGCGCCGTGGCTCGGGAGCCAGCGTCCGCGCAGGAAGACGACCAGGTAGACGGCGCCAAGGACGCCGTTCGCAAGCGCGAGGCCGCGAAAGAGGCCGTCGGGCGTTGCGCCAAGGAGGAGGCAGAGGGGGAGTTCGGCGAGGAGAAGCACAAGAAGATCGAGGGAAAAGGTGAGGCGGGTCTCCCCGGCTCCGGCGAGGCCGTTCGCGAGGACGATGGCGAGCCCCAACGGGAGGTAGGCGGGGGCTACTGTCACTAGGTAGCGCATTCCGAGGGCGATCGGTGCAGGTTCCTTGCAGAATACACCGAGAAGTGCCCCGCCGTAGCGGACGAAGGCGTAGGCGAGGGCGACGTTGGTGAGCACGTCCCAGGCGGCGAGCATTCCGGCAGCCCGCTTGGCGCGCGCAAAATCGCCAGCGCCGACGTGGAAGCCGACGAAGGTCTGTGCGGCGCTGCCCCATCCCATCGCCACGAAAAGGACCATCGTATCCGGCCGGAAGACGAGGCCCATCGCCACCGTCGCCGTCTGATCGGTCGCCGTCGTGAAGTTGCGCGCGACGATGCTGTGGAGAACGAGCATGGCTGCGATCCGCACGACAAACTGCGCCGACGACGGCCACGCAAGCGACAAAAGTACCCGTAGTTCCTTGGAAATAGGCACGAGGTACTTTCGCTGGAGGAGGTCCTTCCAGCGGGCGAGAAGCACGAGGACCGTTGGCAAAAGCACCAGGGAACGGGCGAGGACCGTCGCCCAGGCGGCGCCGATCATCCCGAGGCGCGGCACATGGAGGAGGCGCGCGATCGGGCGCCCCCAGGCGAGGTAGGGGGCGCTCTCGGTGTCGCCAAAGATGAAGACGACGGCGAGGGCAACGTTGATCACGTTCCCTAGGATGAGCATGGAAACCGGCGTCTTCGATGCGCCGAGCGCCCGCTGCATCGTTGTAAGATGCAGCAAAAAGAAGATGCTGAAGCTGCCACCGATCATGATCCGCATCGTCGCTTCGGCGACATCGGCGACCGCCCCTTTTGCGCCGATGATCGTGCGTACGAGGAACCCGGAGCCGCCCCAGCCAACGACGGCGAAAAGCAGGGAGAGTACACCGATAATCAGAAGGGATTGACCGGCGGTCCGCGCGGCATCGTCCTGATTTTGTTTGCGAAGTTCTTCGGTTTCCGCCGGGCGACCGACCGCCTGCGAGAGCCGCGTGGCCGTTGCGGTGGATACGCCGTAGGCGACGATGGTTCCGACCGCGGTGAGCTGGTCGCAGATCCCCATCGCCCCCACCGCCGCCGAAACTTCTTCCGCGCCGAGGTGGGAGACGAGCCACGCGTCGACCAGGTTAAAGGTCGTCTGCAGCGCCATCCCAAGGGCGAGCGGAAAGCCGAAGCGAAACGTCTCCCAGGCGAGCGGCCCGCGCAGAATTCGGGCTCGTGAATCGTTGGCCGCGTCGGTCACGGCCGTCCCTTAGCAGCGGTCCGCGGCCGGCTTGCGCGTTTTTCGCGGAAAAAACGGGCAAGCCTGCGCCGAACGCCTGCTCACGGGGCGGAGGAAATCGAGACCTTGCGCGTCTGGAGGGCGTTGAAGGTCCCCCCCTTGCCGTAGGCGGCGTCGACGGTGCCGCGGCGGACGCGGGAGACTTCGACGTTGACCGTGCAGCTCGTAGGGTTGTTTCCGCCGGTCGATTCGAGGCTGCCGGCCGGGAGGACGTAGCTGCCCGTGTTCGGCAAGTCTTCGATCTTTTCGCTAAAAATGCAGCTTCCGTCCGCTTTGATCATGATGCGGTCGCCGCCGTCGCCAGCATTCCAGCGGATGGTGAGGTCGGAGCTCCGCGTCGTCGAAACGTTCGCCGGCGGATCGGTGATCTCGGCGGCGGGCGGGAGGGTGACCGTCGACGAGGGGGCCGACGTGTCGTTCGCCCGTTCGAAGGCGACGCGGAAGTCCTGGCCGGCGGAGACGCCGCTGAATGTCGAAGAATAGGTAATAATTCCAGCGATATTCGTCTTGAGTTGCGACGACGCCTCCCGCGTTCCTGCGAAGAACCGGAGTTTGTCTCCAGCCGCGAGATCCACGTAGGTCGTCGTGTTTGCGAGGAGCGACGCGCGGACTTCCGTCGTGGTCGAGCCATCGCTGACGACGGTAAAATCGGCCTGCATGCCGGAGGTCTTGAGATCGGAGCTCTGGATCGTGCTGCAGCCGGTGACGGCGAGCAGGCTGGCAACGACGGGGAGGGAGCGGCGAAGAGCAAGAAAGGTGGTGTTCATGGGTCGGTCCTTGCGAAGGGCGCCGGGGCGCGCGGTTCCGGGAAATTCAGCCCAGCGCCCCCGCGCCGGGAATAAACGAAGCGACGATGGACGTAGCCTCGCCGGGAAGCAAGCATTCGGAGCAGCACGTTTTTGCCGACGTTGCGTGCCAGTTCCCCTGTAAGGCGCCCTCTCGTCGTACCGTTTGCGGGTGCCCATGCGTCGCGCGCTCTTTTTTCTGCTGGTGACAACGACCGGTGCCTGCGCGCCGGCGGCCGGTCCCGTCGTCCCCACCGATCGAACTCCCTTTCCGCCCGCTCCGGCGCTTGACCTCACGCCGACGATCCCGGCGACCACCTGCGTCGCGACGAATCCAGTTGCGATGCTCGATGGAGAGGCGCTCGTTCACGAACGCGAAGAAAACCGTTGGAGTCTCCAGTGTTTACCGACGGTGAAGACCGCGAGCGATGCGGAAATTCGCCAGGTGCTCCCTGTGGGGCCGGGCGGCGTTCTTGCGGTGACCCGCGGGGTGTGGGTCACCGGCGACGGCTACGGCCGCAGGAGCGCCCGATGGATGGCGCGGATCGACCTGGAAGACCCCCGCCTGCCGGTGAGCGATCGGCGACGCGCCCTCTTCGTCGATGGCGCGCAGCCGGTGCCGAGCGTCGATGCCTACCGCCCGGAGGAAATTGCCGCCGATGGCGCCGTGCGTCGAGGATCAAACCCCTATCCGGTCGGCCATTTCTTCGCCGTCGACGAAGGGACCTGGCGGCGCGGCACCCGCCCGCTCGCAGACCGCCCGCCGGCAGCTTCGGAGAGCCTGTTCCCGCAAGAAGTGATCGAAACACCTCGGTTTCGTGTCGTTCGTTTTGCGGGCGGTTGCTTGGAGTCGCCGGTCCCCTGCAGTGAGCGTCCGCTCATCCACGTGTGCGCAGCGGCGAAGGCGGTCGGCTGTGTGGCGCCGCTTCGTGAGGGACTCGAGGCGCGCGCATCGCTCGTTCGCGACGAAAAGCGCGCGCTCGCAGCGGGCGTCCTCCTGTTCCACGATCGCTTTGGCTTTCAGTGGATTCTTTCAGAAAAAGAGTTGATTCAGGCACTTGCAGCGGGTGGTGATGCGCCAGTCACGAGCGTCGAGGCGGTTCGGGCGCTCGAGCTTGCGCGCGGCGAACGCGGCGCCGGGACGGAGCGAATTGAGCCGGCACGCGGCGGTTTTCGCATTTTTGGCGAGGCTCCCGTCGAGGCCGGGACGTGCAGCGGCGCCTTCGTTGACCGCCAGGGCGGGCGCACCGCTGCGTGCCTCCCGGCGGAGCCGTGCCATGCGCCGACGCCTCAGCAGAAAGCTGAACTCCGCCACCTTGGCCGCGCCGTCCCGGCCTCGGTCTGCGAAGAGGAGGACGGGTGCTACGCGCTTATTTCTCCTTCGATCCCTTCAAATCCGCACGGGAAATGCCCGTGCAGCGAGCGCGTGTGTCGCTCCGAACAGGTGCCCGCCGCCGGAGTCACCATCGAACGCCCGCCGGGGGAGGCGCCGCCGAACCCGTTCCTTGAGCGATTTTGCCCCCTTTGCCCGTCGGGCCCGAACCGTTGAGGCCACCCATGCCGAGAAGATCCTTCCCATTCGCGCTCGGAATTTTGGTGTTTTCGCTTGGCGTTGGCGCCTGCCGCATGGCGTCCGCCCCACCGGTTACCGCACCGCCGGTTGCCGCACCGCCGGTTACCGCCCCCGCGCCTCCCACGTGCCACCTCGCAACCGCGGAAGACGTGCGGGCTGGGATCCCGGAGGGGCTGACGGTCTGCGGCTCGGTTGCTAGCGGAGATTACAGCTACGCAACCGCGGGACCGTGCACGTGCGTCGAAGTCGTTCGGGGCCACGTTCCCGAACCGTCCCGATGCACGCCGTGCGCGAGCTACATGCCGCCGCCGCCGCCCCAGCGGCCGGCTGAACGACCGGTCGCCGCCAATCCGAATGAAATTTCAATGATTTATGCGACCCCCGTTGATGGATGCCTGGTGACATCGCCGCTTCCCCGCGAGTCAAAACCGCGCCTCTACGGAGCGGGCAACGAGCTCCCCCGCTACGCGGACGAATGCGAATTCCGCCTCGACGATGTTCCGGAGGCCGACTCCGACTTTCGCCTCTTGATGGTCCCCCTCGACGGCCGCACAATCTCTGGATTTTCCGTCCACGAGGGCGTGCTTACGGTCGCCTTCGAGCCGATCGAATGCGCCGGCGGGGAGCGCGTCGCGTCGCCTCCGCCCCCCGCGAAAACGCCGGTCCCCAACGGCCGTCCTTTCTTTAAGGTCCCGCGAACCGTGAAGAAAGTCGTGCTCGCGCCGCCCCTCCATCGAGCGTGTCCGCCAGCGGCGTTTGTGCCAGGCGCCGGGCGGCGTTAGCTAGTGGGCCGGCTTGGCGATGTCGTCCGGGTCGGCGCGGTAGTCTTCGGCTTCCGGCGGGCATTCGAGTTCCTGGGGGCGCGCCCAAGGCTTGTCGATGTAGGTCTGGTAAGCGTCAGGATTCGCGGGATAATTCTCCGCTCCCGTCGGATCTCCGCACGCCTCTGCCGACACCGACTGCCCCGGTCCGATCGCGACGATGGCCCCCGTTTTCAAGGTGCAACGGGCGACCCACGTGAAGTC
>JAAFHJ010000291.1 GCA_013298325.1 Myxococcales bacterium
CCGGTCGCCTTCCCGGCGTCCGGCGGCCCCGCAGCGACGACGCTTGGGACCGGCGTCGGCGCTGCACCACTTGCCGTCGCGGGGGTGGTGCCGGTGGCCGGTACGACCGTCGCCGGAAGCGTCGGAGCCGAAGCCGGCGCGCTCGCCGAGCCGGTTCCGGCGGTCGTCGTGGGGTCTTTCGGGGGCGTGAGGCGGACCGCCACGAACACCGCCACCGCCGACATGATCAGGACGACGGCGAGGAGCGTGAAGATGATCGCCCGCGGAAAGGGCGCATTTGGCGGTGGCGCGGCGACCGCCGGCTGGATCCCGCTCGGAACGAAGGAGACGCCGCTCCCGGTCCCCGGGGCGAAACCGACGCCGCTGCCGGTCATCCCGAGCGCAGGAACCGCTTGGAAAGAATGGCTTCCGCTCCCGAGGGAGCGCCCGCTCGCCGCATGGCCGCCGCTGACGTGGAGGAGCGCTGCGTTCGAACCGCTCGTGGCGAGCGCCGCCGCCTGGGCGAGCTCTTCCGCGCTGTACGACGTGGAACTCTCGATTTCGGCGACGATATCGGCGCGCTGCTTGAGGATCGTCTGCGCGTTTCGCTCTACGAAATCGCCGACTTCCGAAATACTCGCCAGCCGCACCGCCTGCTCCAAGGCGCGCGCCATCTCGCGGGCGGTCGTGAACCGGTCGTCGGGATCGGTGGCGAGGGCCCGGAGGACGACGGCGTCGAGGGCGGCGAGGTGTTCCTGGCCGGTCAGGAGGGCGGCATCACGCTTGGCGGGGTCGGTCAGGTAGCGGCTCGGCGCCTCGATGTTCCCCGAGAGGACCTTCGCGATGACCGCCCCTTCGTTGTCGGCCTGGAAGAGCCGGAAACCGCAGAGCATTTCCCAGAGGCAGATGCCGGCGGCAAAGACGTCGCTCTGGCGGGTGACGTCGCTGCCGCGGAGCTGCTCCGGCGGCATGTAGGCGAGCTTCCCCTTGATTTGGCCGTCGCGGGTCGTCTGAATGCGGCCGGCCGCCTTGGCGACGCCGAAGTCGATGACGCGAGTCACCCCGTCGGTGCCGACGTGGATGTTGTGGGGGGAGACGTCTCGGTGAACAAGATCGAGCGGTTGGCCGCGTTCGTCCTTGGCTTCGTGGGCGGCGTGGAGCCCTTGGAGGGCGCCGACCATGATCGTGGCGACGAGCGGCACCGGGATCCGCTCTCCGCGATCTTTCGTCGTCTTGAGCAGGCGCGCCAGCGACTCGCCGGCCGCGTATTCCATGACGAGGAACAGCTCCCCCTGGTCGGCGATGATGTCGAGGGTCGGGACGACGTTCGGGTGGCGGATGCGGGCCACCAGACGCGCTTCGTCGAGGAACATGCTCGCGAAATCGGGGTCGGCGGCGAACTGGGCGTGGAGCCGCTTGATCGCCACCGTGCGCGAGAAGCCGACGGGGCCGAGAAGGCGCCCGAAATGGACCGTCGCCATGCCGCCAGACGCGATCGCGCCATAGAGAGCATAGCGCCCGACGAGGCGGGGGCGCACATTCGCCGCTTGGGTCACGACTGGAGTCTCATGGGGCCGACGGCGCGGAGCCTATCCGAAGTCGTGGAAGCCGTCCCGAAATCCGCGCACCGGCTCACCGATCATCCGTGGGCGCGGAGCTTCCAGACGATGAACCCGACGAGGCCGGCGATCACCAAGAGCAACACGAGTACGACGGCGAGCAGCGCCCATTTGACGAGGGGACTTCCGCCGGTGGCGGCGGGCGCTTGCGGGTGCGACGCCGGCGGTTGGGCGTGGGACGCGGGGCCGGGTCCGTAGGGGGTGAGCTGGCCATGGCTCTGCGAAAAACCGGCGGGGGGCGGCCCGTAGCCGGAGGGATTCCCCGTGAATACCGACTCTTGCATCGGCGCGCTCGGGGGCCATTGGGGCGACGAACGGTTCGGCGACGGCTCAAAGGAGCGCGGCGGCATCGTGTTCGGTCCGTTGTTCCCCGAATCGCCCCAGGGGCGTTGGGGTTGCTGCGGCGCCCAACCGTTCGGCGACGACGGACGATCCATCGGCGGCGGGTCGAAGCCGATGTTCGGGAGGCCCCCCGCGCGCGGGATCGGGTGCCCGGTCGGGCCGGTGGGGGGCGGGTCGAGGATCGTCGGGTGGTCGGAGTCGAAGGCGCGGGCCGCCTCCGCGGGGCTCATCGGGGCACGCCCGTGGGCGACGGTGTCGGGCGGGTTGTCGAAGTGGACGTCGGTCCCCGACAGGCGGGGGCGCGGCCGCGCGGCGACGCCGCTCGTGGTGATCGCGAGCGTCTTCCGCTCGAGGGCGCTGATGCGCTCGGCGCGATCGCGAATGACATCGCCGGCGTGGCGGGTCACGATGTCGCCGACCTGCTGCTGGCTGGCGATCGGGGCGCTCCCCTCCAGGGCGAGGGCGAAGTCGCGGGCGGTCGCGAAGCGCCCTTCCGGCGTGGCGGCGAGGGCGCGCATCACGACGGCGTCGATCCGTTGGAGGATCGGCAGGCTCATCATCTGGTGGGTGCCGCTCTGGGCATTGGCGATGAGGACCTGGCTCGGCGGGACGACCTCGGCGGCGAGCACCTTCTGGATCGTCTCGCGTTCGGTTTTTCCTGCAAAAAGGCGGCGCCCGGTGAGCGCCTCCCAAAGCACGATGCCAGCCGCGTAGACGTCGACGAGGTGGGTCATCCCGCTGCCACGGAGCTGCTCCGGGGCCATGTAGGAGAGCTTCCCCTTCAGCTGCCCCTCGCGGGTCGTGTGGAGGCGCCCTTCGGCTTTGGCGATGCCGAAATCGAGGAGCCGGGAGACGCCGTCGGTGCCGACGAGGACGTTCTGGGGGGAGACGTCGCGGTGGATCAGGCCGAGGCGGCGGCCGTCTTCGTTCGTCGCTTCGTGGGCGGCGTGGAGGCCGTGGAGGGCGCCCACGATGATCGAAATCACGACCGGGATCGGCAGCGGCATGCCGGACTGCATCGCCGATTTGGTGAGCGTCGAAAGGGAGACGCCGGGCACGTACTCCATCACCAGGAGGAGCTCGCCGTTCTCGCTGATGACGTCGAGGGTCGGGACGACGTTCGGGTGACGAATGCGGGCGGCGAGGCGCGCTTCATCGAGGAACATCTCGGTGAATTCGTCCTCTTCCGCGACGTGCGGGAGGAGGCGCTTGATCGCCACCGTGCGTGCGAATCCGACGTCACTGAGCAGGCGCCCGATGTGCACCGTCGCCATGCCGCCAGCCGCGATCGGCGCATCGAGCGCGTACCGCCCGATGATCAACAGATCGTCGTCGCTGACGTCACTATGCATCGCGCGGCACAGTACACCGAGCGCACGGTGACGTTTCAAAAAACGGGACCTGCGGTCTTCGGTAGACTTGCGCGATGCCCCACCCCGCGCTCGCCTGTCGCCTTGTTCTCGCGCTTCTCCCCGCAGCCCTTCTCGCATGCGGCGGTGGACCGCCGGCGGCCGCCTTCGTCGCCGGGCCCCAGCCGACCGTCTTCCCGCTCGGCGGGACCACCGATTCTGCGAACGCGACCAACGCGCCGGGCCCCTTTGAGGCGACGCTCCCGGTGAACATGGAGCCGGGGACGACCTACGGACCGAACTTCGCCGCCTACATTCAGCGCGTCGGCGGAAAGCCGACCGGCCTCGCCGTGACCTTTGCGCGCGTCCCCGCGGCGCTCGTCCCGACCGAGGAGGCGTCCTCGAGCAAGTGCCTGACGGCGCCGTTTTCCAAGACGGAACTCGTCAAGGGAGCGCGCCGGATCCTCTGCAAAGCGGCCGACGAAAAGTCGATCGCCGTCCTCCGTTACGTCCCGATCGTGCCGGTACCGGCCGAAGCGGCCCCCACCGAATTTATCGAATGCAGCGCGAGCCACGTGGCCGGCGCCCCCTTTGATACGGCCCGTGTGGAGGCGGCCCTCGACGGGATCTGCGCCTCCGTCCGGAGCCACTGACAAACCGGAAAACGCCCCGAAGAACTCTCCGGGGCGTTTTCGTGGGTGCCGAGAACGGCGGAACGATCAGGAGATCGTCGAGAGCTGCTGCTGCTGCTGGGAGAGCATCTGGGCGATCGCGCGGCTCCGCTCGATGGCGAACTGCTTGATTTCCTTGTTCGACGACGTCGCCAGTTTGTTGAGGAACTGGGTGACCTTCGGGATGTCGCGCTGCTGGAAGAGCGCCTCGAAGTAGTTGTTCGCGAGGCGGACGTCGCGGAGGAGGACCGCCTCCTGGGGGCCGAGGAGCTTGATGAGCTCGTCGAGCTGGTTCGCCTGGCCGTAGAGGGCCGAGAGGCAGAGGAGGCCGAGCGGATCCTGGGGGGAGCGCTCAACGGCCTTCTTGGCGTAGCCGATCGCCTGGTCGCGGGTCGCCTCTTCGCCGGCGTAGAAGCCCTGGAGGGCGATGTACGGGGCGGCCGTCTTCAGGTTGACGGCGACGTTGGCGAGGTTTTCGATCTCGGTGACCGCCTGCCCTTCGCTGCCATCGCGCTTGATGACCTCGTAGAGGTAGGCCCAAGCGTCGACGGCGTTCGGGGCGATCTGGATGGCGCGCTCGATGTGCTCCCGCTCCGCCTTGCCGTCTTCTTTGCCGGCGGCGCACTTCGCGAGGTGGAGGGCCGGGTAGGGGTTGTCCTTGAGGAGGTTCTGGGCGCCTTTGAGGGTCGCTTCCGCCTTCTCCCACTTCTTGAGATTGAGCTGGGTGACGCCGAGGCCGAGCCAGTCTTCGCCGCCGCCGCCCTTCGCGACGATCTTCCCGAGGACCGCTTCCGCGCGGTCGAAGCGCTGCTCTTCGATGAGCTTCTGGGCGAGGACGCGGCCGGCGTCGAGGTTGTCCGAGTTCGTCTTCCAGTTCTCTTCGAGGCCGTTCAGGAGGTCGTCGACGCCGATCGTGATCGGGTTCCCTTCCTGGTCCTGCACCTGGACGGGGCGGCCGTTAAAGCCGAGCATTTTCCAGAGGTCTTCCGTCTTGAGGGCGACGGGGCCGTCGACGATCTGCTGCTCGATCGGCTGGCCATTCGGCTGGAGGGGGATGACGACGAGCGCGTTGCTCGGCACGCCGCCCTGGAAGGCGCTGATCGGGGCGACGATGGCGGCGCCGCCTTGGAGGGTGATGCCGGCGGAATTGGAAGGGGCGTTCTGGCTCATGGCGCGCGCAAGCTAACCTGGGAGGTGGGGCGCGTCGAGGGGCGTGCGTCGCTCCTTTTTTGTGACGGCGGGCGTCGATGGCGGCCACCCACCGATCATGGCCCCAAAAAACCTCCCGCTCTCCGTCGCTGCGATTGTACTTGGGGCGGCCGCCTTCCTGGCCTGCGCCGACGAAGAGGCCTCGCCGGGGCCGGAAGCGAGCGCCGAGTCGGTGCTGGCGACGGAGGCGGCGGGCGTCCCCGAACCGGCTGACAATCCGGCAAATCCGAGCAAAGTCGAGCTTGGGCGCCTCCTGTTTTGGGACCCGATCCTCGCCGGCGATCGCGACATCGCCTGCGGCTCCTGCCACGACCCGGCGCGCGGCTACAGCGACGGGCGGAAGGTCTCCATCGGCACCGGCGGCGCGGCGGTCCCCCGGAACGCGCTCACCGTCCTCGACGCCGCCTGGAACGGCTGGACGGCGCTCACCCCGGCCCCCGCCGCCGACGCAGCCCCGATGTTCTGGGACAACCGGGCCCAGTCCCTCGAGACGCAGGCGGCCGGCCCGATCCTCGCCGCCAATGAAATGCGTGGCAAAAACCACACGGAAGCGACGATCTTCCCGGAAGTCGTGGAGCGGCTCCGGGCGATCCCCGGCTACGTCGACCGCTTCGACGCTGCCTTCCCAAACCGCCCCTCCGAGGAGGCCGGCGACCGCATCGCCAAGGAGACGATCGTCCGCGCGATCGCCGCCTTCGAGCGCACGCTGGTGAGCCGCCCCTCCTACGAGCGCTGGCTCGCCGGCGACGAGAGCGCCCTCAGCGCCGCTGCCCAGCGAGGCGTCGCCGATTTCCGCCGCTCCGGCTGCTCGGCCTGCCATTCGGGGCCGATGCTCTCCGACTTTGCGCTCCATCGTTTTCAGCGGGGCGGCGAAGCGATCCGCACCCCGTCGCTGCGGAACGTCCTCCGGACCGCCCCCTACATGCATGACGGCCGTGCGGCGACGATCGGCGACGTGCTCAACATCTACCGGCGCGTCGATCGCGACGCCGACCCCGCCTTCGAAGGGCTCCGCGTCCCCGGCGGCCGCGGCGGAGATGCCAGCGATCTCCAGGCCTTCCTCGCCGCCGCGAGCGACGGAACCTACGACGAGACCATCCCCACGGAAGTCCCGAGCGGGCTTCCGGTCGGGGGACGAATTCGGGCGGAGTGAGTTAGCGGCGCCGGCGTCGGAGGAGCGCGCTTAGGGCGAGGAAGATCGCCGGGATCGCGCCCCCCGCGGCCCCTCCCACCGTGCTGCAGCCGCCCCCGGCGTCGAAGGCGCTCGCAGCCCCGGTATCGGGAGCTTCCACCGTGCGTCCGCCTGCGTCGCGC
>JAAFHJ010000292.1 GCA_013298325.1 Myxococcales bacterium
GTTGCTGACCTGCAAGCGCCTCCATGAGGGCGTTCCGACGGTCGGCATTTACGAGCGAATCATTGGGAGCCCTCTCCCCGGTCCGCGCGACGTCAATCGGGCGGTGCCGGCATCCATCGATGCGATCGTTCGTCGCGCGCTTGAGAAGAATCCTGCGAATCGTTTCCCCTCCGCGCGCGAAATGGCGCTCGCCCTCGAGCGGGCGATCGTTCCCGCGCCGGCGTCGGCCGTGGCCGCTTGGGTCGACCGCCTGGTTGGCGAAAAGCTTGCAGCGCGAGCAGCGATGCTGCTCCAAATTGAGCAAGCAATTCTCGATCCTATCGATCCCTTCGAAGGCTCGGCCGCAACCGTTGCAGAGCCGTTTCGAGCATCGATGCACGTTCCGCCGGTGGATACGCTGGTGGCGCCTGGACAACCCTTCGACACCGCAACCCACCCCGAGTTTCAGCCGCCGCCAGCAGCTAGCCCCGCTTTCGCTGCGCAACCTCAACAGCTTACACCTCCTGCCGTCGCGCCTCCTGCCGTCGTGCCTCCTCCCGCTGCGCCTCCTCCCGCCGATCCCGGGTCGGCACCGGCGCCGCCGCCCGGACTTCTCTCCATTCCGCTTCCGACCGTCGAAACGGAAGTGCCCGCAGCTTCCCCGTTTGACGAGGTTCGGAGGGCGGCCTTTCAAATCGCCGGCGATCGCCCGCTTCTGAAGAAACTCGCGATCGGGGCGGTCCTGCTTATCGTCGTCCCGACCGCCGCGCGTGCGATATTTCGAGCCCAGGTCGGTGCGGCGATCAATGAAGAATTGACGAACCGGGGGGTCCTCGTCGAAGGGGACCGACAGATCGAAAGCGACCGTATTGTCTGGAAAAATGCGACAATTCTTGTGCGTGGCGCCGGAAATGCCGGTACGACCGACCGCTTCTCGCTCAAAGCGGCAACCGTAATTGTTCGCCGTGAAGGGAGGGTCATCACAAGCGTTGCGATCGACGCCCCCGTACTTGAACTTGCGGGCGACCCCGCCGATCGCGTCGGTCGCCTCGAAAGCTGGCGTACACGATTCGCCGGTGCCTGGCTCGGCGATGATGGGCCCGCCATCGACGTGCGCGTACGGAACGGAAAGTTCGACTTCCGCGATCTCTTTGGGCCAGGAAGTGATCTCACAGCGACGTTTGACGGCGCAATCACGGGGCGGAAAATTCTTTTTGACTTGACCGACATTCGTTTCCACGGCGTCGGTCCGGGCCCTTCCTACGGCCCCCTTCGTGGGACCCTCCACGAGTCAAACGACGGTGCCGCCCTCGACCTCTCGTTGGTCACTCCGCCAGCGAAGCCGGTCGTCGCGGGGCAGAAGACGCCGCCTCCCCACGTAGTCCTCGCGTTTGCCGCGAAAAAGCCGCCCACACTTGCTCTCGATTTGCCGCCAACTCCCCGAACAGATTTGGCGGTCCCTCGTGAATTCTTTGGAGGCATTTCGGATTCAGCGACCTTGGGCGGTACCGCCTTCGTGACCTTTTTCCCGACGGGGCCGCGCGGCCAGGGGCGCTTTTCTCTGACCGGGGTGCTTCCCACCGATGGGCGCGCCTACAATGGTGCAATTACATTTGGTGTCGGAAGCAACACCGACACGACCGCCGATGGGGCGCTCAATTTCTCCTTGCCCGTTGCCGACGGGGAGACGGCGATTCCGCTCCGGGGGGCCCTTTCCGGGAAGAGCGAAAAAACACCCGCACTGACGCTCGCCGGCGAGGCGATCGCCGCTCCACCAACGGTGAATGCCCCCGCGGAAGAGGATCCGAAAGCGGCCCCTCCCGCCTGCGTCCCTCAAGCGACGATTCACGCGTCCATCTCATTTGCCCCGGCGGACGGTCACCTTCGCTTTACGAGTGGAACCCGCTGCGTCGAGCCGACGGTGCTTCCGCTGCCCGAAAAAGCTCAAAAAAACTGAGCATTTGGGGGGGAGGCACCTTCGGTGCTTCAGGAGGCTTCGACGAGTGCCTTCAAGGCGTTGAGGCCGCGCTGGAAATCGCCAGCAACCAGTTTGTCCATGTCGACAAACAGCCCCATCATCTTGCTGAAGAAGGGGTTCTTCCCGCGCATCGACCACGTCACTTTCGTTCCTTCCGGCGTAGGCTCAAACAGGAATTCGGCAACGTTGTTTGCCTTGAAAGGGCGATCGAAGGCGAGCGCAATCTCCACACGGGAAGGAGCTTCAAGCGTGTTGATCCGCATCGTCCCGGCGCCGACCTTTCCGTTTCCTTCCCACGCGTAACCGGATCCGAGGGCGCCATCCTCCCCCGAGTACGACTTCTTCATGGCCCGATCGTACTCCTCGTAAGGGGACCAATCGGTCCACGCGCGGAAGTTCGCGACTCGTGAGAAGATTCGCTCTGCCGGGGCAGAAATGACGACAGAACGCGAGTAGTGGAAGGCGTCGGGTCGCCGCGATGCAACGGCAACAATGGCGGAAACGGACGCGGCGACGGCGACGAGCGGAAGGAGCATCGCTCGAGCTTAGCCAGCGGCGGACGCCCGGGGCAAGTTGCTCGATCTACTCGGAAAGCACATCGACGCGCCCATCGCCGACGAGCGAAATCGTCCCGATAACGCGACATTTTACCAAGTGAATTCGAGATTTTCCACCGGCTGTCACCGCTGGAAAAATCCCTCGTCCGCGAATCGTTGCCCCTTCCAAGGTAACTTCGCAGGCGTCATCTCCAGAAACGGCGGGGCTTGTCGGCCCCGCGATGTACGTGCCGCCACGAAGGCGCCCAAGGGGCGTGCGGCATTCCAGCGTCACCGGATCGGATGGCGCATTGGAGGTCCTCCACGTCGCAACGAACGTTCGCAGTTCGATCCCAACGAATGTGGCTGCGACCGGAACAAGAAGCACAAATGGTAGAGCGACCCAACGCGCCGACAAGCCGGAGGTTCTCGGAATTGGATGCGGCGCCGGAACGCGCAAGTCACCCTCCGGCAAGTCTCCGGGGAGTTCGGTGGCGTTGCCGTCGGGCACGTGCGAGAAGAGCTGAGACTGGCCGAGGAGCGCCGCGAAGAGTTCGCGACAGTCTGCGCACTCATCAAGGTGGGCGGTAAGTTCAGCCCGCTCCGCGACACTCCCCGCCCCCTCGACGAACGCGAGCGTTCGCGTCTCCGACGGACAATTCACAGCACCCCCATTAGCGCTGATCGGAGCGCGAGCGATGGGGAACCGACCGAAATGAAGTAAGGTCGCAACCGATGGGCGCAACGACTCCACCGAATTTCGACGCCTCCGCGTTGCTGGCCCCTCTCCTCGCGCCGCTCTGGCCTGGCGAGCCCCACGAGAGCGTGGTGGCGACGGTCCGCGAAGCGCTCGGAGGGGTGAGTGCGCCGGCCGATCAAGTCGAAGCGTTTGCGCTTCATGTACTTGGTATTACACATGAACATTCCAGCGACCCTGCTTCTGCAGCGCCGCTCCGCCTTGGAGATCTTTGGCTCGCCTTCCGCGCGGCCCACCGAGACCGCGCGGCGATGGAGACCCTCGATGCGCAGGTCCTTCGCCCTGCCCTCGCCCACCTCGCCAAGGGGGACGCCGATGCCGAGGACGCGATTCAACGCGTTCGGATGGTGCTCTTTCTTGGCACAAACGACGCCCCGCCGCGCCTTCTCGCTTATGCGGGGCGCGGCGACCTCCGAAAGTGGGTCCGAGTCGCGGCGACCCGGGCATGGCTTAACGGGAAGCGGAGCGTCCGCCGAGAAGTCCTCGACGAAGACGAAGCGCTTGGCGAACAAACGACCTTCGATCCGGAAGTGGCCATGCTGAAGAGCGCCTACCGGGCCGTCTTTCGAGAGGCATTTCGGAGTGCGCTCGGCGAGCTCACGCCTCGACAGCGCACTCTATTTCGCCAGCACTACATCGACGGGATGACGATGGAACAAATGGGACTTTTGTACCAGGTGCATCGCCTTACTGTCTTCCGCTGGATCGAAGCTGCGCGTGGGGAAATTTCTGAGGTAACCCGCAGGCTCATGGCGGAAAAGCTCACTGCGAAGGACGCTGAAGTGGCCAGCGTACTTCGCATGATTCAGAGCCAGCTCGACTTCAGTTTACGCCTCGAACTCGGGTCAAGTTCGCCCTCGAATGATGCGCTCAAATGACGTGGAAGATGCCGTAGAGGACGGAAACGACGACGGCAAGGCCACCAAGCGGAACTTGGAAAGCAACAAGCTTTTCACGCAGTTGGTTTCCACGTTCGATGGCGACGGCGTTGCCTCGGAACGCATACGTCGAAATGAGTCCGAAGCCGAGCAGGAGGCCGACGCTGAAGTCGGCAACGCCGGAGAGAAGGCCAAAGATCCATGCGAGCGGAGCGCTTGAAAGCGAGCCGACCGACAGTACGGAACTGAGAAGCTCCCAGACGCCCCAGCCAAACATGACAAGGCCGATCCACCCCTGATAGGCGGCGAGCTTCGCCATTTGTTCTTTGGCGTTCGGAGCGCGCTTCGCGATGAGTGAAGACATCGCCAAAAGTCCGCCCGCGATGCCGATAAGGGTGCTCAAGATCCACATACGAATTCTCCAAGATTCCGGACCAACGCCCCCGCGCGGAACTGCGCGGGGCTGCGAGGCGGTCGGTTCAGTGGAGAGACACAGGCTCCGGCGACGAGTAACACCCCGGCGCGCATTTTCTTTTCAGAGGGCGTCGAGCCCCTCTAGGCCGATGGCGGGCGCCCACGGGAGCAACTCGTATTGAGCCGCCCCTGCCCGGGTGAAGGGATCCTCGTCGCGGACGGCGTCGAGCGTCGCCGCAACCGCCTCATCAGGGACCCGGAGCAGCAATGCGCCGCCGTTCCGCGGGACGCACGGACCGGAAGCAAGAAGAATTCCGCGCGCTTGCAACTCGCGAAGGTAGGCACGGTGCTCGTCTACGAGCGGCAAGATTTCATCGAGGGGCTTCCGGTAGCGGAGGATGGCAATTGCATACATTGCCCCTTGGTTAGCCGAGTTGGATGCGCCGCGAAAGAAAACGGCGCCCCCGCCCCCCGCGCATTCACCACCACTTAGAAACGACTTTCCCTTTGCGGGAGATGCTCGTCAGATGCTGAAGCTCAAATGCCCAGGACTCCGACTTCTTGACGTAGGGCTTCGTGTCAACGAGCGTCTTCGCGACGTGGGCTTGAACCGTCGCAAAGCCCTCAATCCGGTCACCTACTGCGAGGACTACGCCGGCAGGAAGGTCGGCTCCGACGACGATTTTTACCGCAAGATCGCTTACTTCCTTCCCCTCTTTGCAAATCGATCGGTAGACGGCGTGCCCGTTTCCGTCCCAATGATCGAATTTGTTCGTCTCGACGCAATCGTAGGAATAGGCCCCTTCGGAATGCTCGGCAATCTCGAGAACTTGCTTGCCATTTTCCGTAGAAATCTTCTTGATTTCGCCATAGTTCGGCATGTGGGCGAGCTTAGGATGCCCGGAAATTTCCGCCTTTCCGTCGAACACGGCATTCGCCCATGCGTCGTTGAATTTCCCAGGGACGAACGCCTTCTCGGCTGCGATCGCTTGCTCGTCGGCAAGCTTCGCAAGCTTCTCGCGCTGATCTTGCGTAAAAATCGGGCGTACGAACTTGGCGCCGCGCTCGGTGTAGGAATCGCCGCCCGCGAAGGAGGGTAGCGCCGGGGTCTTCGAGGTGCCGCTGCTCATCGCGCGGAAGCAGTAGAGATCGCGCTCGATTTCGGCGCTGAGGCGGGGACGAACGCGTCCAAGCCGCGGCGGCGCCTGGATGGCGTACAGGTAGTCGCGGCCGGTCGAGTCGTAAGCGCCCTTGAGCGCCCCATTGAGGGTGTTCGCGTACCCGACGTCCGTCTTCATGTGATCAATGAGCGATTGTGCCTTGTGGGCATCCTCGATCGCCGTCGCCATAAGGGCGCGCACGGCCGTAATGCGCGCGTACGGTTCGGAAATCTTGACGGCGGAATCGATGTCCTTGTTCCACTTGGCATCGTTCGCGCGCCACTCGGTGTCGAGGGCCGCAAAGTCGGCGTAACAGCGCGTCTGCCAGGTGCGTCGCCCAGCAGCAACGAGAAGCGCCTGGTAGGTTTCGTCGGCGGTATTCAGATGTTCATCTTCGGAAATCTTGTCCCACTCGGTGAGCCACGCCGGATCGGGATTCTTAAGCGTTCGTCGCGGGTTGTACTCGTAGACGTAGGTCCCCGAGTCCCGGTACTCGGTCACGCCAATTTGCTTCTTGAAGGCGCCAACGCATTTGTAGGACTCCTCGCAACTTTCGAAGGTCCACGCATTAAACGTCGCGATCGTTGCTTTCTCCAAGGCGCCCTGATCGTAGTTCCCGGTAAGCGCTGAAAGGGGATTTCCACCGCCCCCCCCGCTGCTTCCGCCGCTACTTCCGCCGGGCATATTGACTTTGATGATTCCGCAGCCGGCAAGTTGCGAAATGGCGAAGAGGGCGGAAAGACCTTTGGCGAACGTAGCGAGGTGATTCTTCA
>JAAFHJ010000293.1 GCA_013298325.1 Myxococcales bacterium
CGTAGGGGGTCCACCGATGGCGGCCGGCAGGATCGAGGGGATAGACGTCCGCGGTCGGCTCGGGAAAGGTGAAACGTACAACCCCGCGCAACGGCTCGCCGAGAACGGCCGATTTTTCATCGATCCAGAAGAGAAGTCCGTCGCCGTCACGAACGACGCGACTTGCGCCGATGCGGAGCGTCGTTGCGCTTCGATCGAGGAGCGAAGCGCCCCCTTCGGTTAGGCAAAATCGCCCCTGTTTTCGGTCGTAGAGGATCGCGTTGAGGGTGACGAAGTCCTCGGGGCGGACGGTCTCTCCGCGGAGCTCGGCTTCGCGGCGGGCGGCGGCGAAATAGGGGGAGAAGACGTTGCCGATCATCGCGATCAGCACGACGCCGCGGGCGCCGTCGTCGCTTACGCCGTCGGCGTAGAACCAGCGGTAGCCGTGGGGGGCGACCGGCGCATCGAAGGGGATGCGGCGACTGCCGCGATCGCCGCGAGCCGTCCGGACAGCGCCGCCATCGGCACGCCGGCCCCTGGATGAATGCTGCCGCTCGCGAGGAAAAGTCCTGGGATCGGCGTCGTCGCCCCCGGCCGCTGGAAGGCCGAAAAGGGGCCATCGCTCGCCCGGCCGTACAAGGCTCCGCCGGTCGCCGGAAAGCGCTTCGCGAAGTCGTAAGGCGTCCGACGAATCGTCTTCGCCGGGTTGAGTTGGAAGCCGCAGTCGTTCAGCAGGCGGTGAAGGGTCGCTTCGCATCGATCGAGTTCCGCGACGGGGAGGGGGCCATCGTCGCCGATGGCGGGGGCGTTGACGATGAGAAAGAGGCGCGTGACGTCGTCGGCCGCTGGACCGCCCGCGAATTTGCTGGGAGAGACGGCGGGCCCATTTTGACCGGGGGCCCGTCCGTTCGCGACCGCCAGCAAATTCCCTGGCAGAGGCGTCGCGAGAGACGGCGGGCCCACTTTGACGGGGGCCTCGCGATCCTGGGCACAGATGTAGACCGTCGGTTCGCTTGGGAGAATCCGCTGGGAAAACAGTTCGCGAAACTCGCGCGCATAATCGTCGGAAAAGACGACGGTGTGGCGCGCAAGTGGGTGGCCGCTCGGTCGCGCGAGCATCGAGAACGTATAGGCCGACAAAGACCGATCTTCGCGCTCGATCGCCTTCACCGCGCGCGTCGCCTCGGCGCCAAAGAGACCGGTCGCGAGCGCCTGTGCGTCGCCGGCATGCACGACCAGCCCCGCCGGGACCTCCGTCGCTTCGTTCGTCCGCACGCCGACGACCCGCCCGTAGCGAACGACGATCTCCGAGACGGACGTTTCGAACTGGAAGGTGACCCCCTGGCGAAGAGCCAATTGATAAAGAGCATTTGCAAGGGCACGCATGCCGCCGGCGACATGAAAGACCCCCTCCTGCTCGACGTGGGCGACGAGGGCGAGTGTCGCCGGGGCGGCGAACGGGGAGGAGCCGCAGTAGGTCGCGTAGCGCCCGAAGAGTTGCTGAAGGCGCGGATCGTCGAAGCGCGCCGCGAGCGATTGATGCAGGGTCCGCAAGCCGTCAATTTCGACCGCCGCACCGAAGCCGCGCTCGGAGAGATCCCGGAGGACGCTCCAGGCGGTCGGCCGTTGGGCGACGACGAAAGGCTCTTTGACGGTGTCCCAAATCGCCTTTGTCGTCTTTGCGAAGGCGCGAAAGTTTTCAGCCTCTTTCTTGCCGAAGAAGCTGCCGACCTCGTCGATAGAGGCCTCGACGGTATTTGCCAGGTCGAAGGTCGGCGCGCCATTCTTCCCCGGCGTCCGCCACGCATGGCGGGCAACGATGGGGGCGGCGTGCATCGTCACGTGGTCCCGGAGGCGCTCCCCGCAGCGCTCGAAGAGCTCTTCAAAGACCCACGCCATCGTGAGGACGGTCGGTCCACAGTCGATGGCGTAGCTTTTTCCATCGAATTCAAGCGTATCGATGGCGAGCTTCCCGCCGGCGGTCGCCCCCGCTTCGAGGACGGTCACGCCAAAACCGGCACGGGCAAGGTCGATCGCGGCGACCATGCCTGCGACGCCTGCACCGACAACCACCGCTTGATCCCGAGGATTCACGGCAAATTCGATGCGCCTGTCGCCACGATGGTTGCGCGTAGAATCGCGCAACGGAGTTGAAACGTCGGCATCCGAGACCCCATGCAGTCTGAGCGGGCTCTCCTGGGAAGCGGTGTCCGTGGCGCTCAGCGCCTCGAAGCAGAGTTGCGTGCCTCCGTGGAGGCGCTCCCTGCCGGGGGCGCCCCGGCGCGTCTTGCCGCGGCCGTCGGCGACGCCCTGTTCCCCGGTGGCCAGCGCCTCCGTCCGCGCCTGTTGCTCGCGATCTGCGCCGCCGAAGGGGGCCAAGATAGCGATTTCGCTTTCGATGCCGCCGTTGCCGTCGAGTGTGTGCACGCCGCTTCGCTCGTTCACGACGACCTCCCGTGCTTTGACGACGCCGACCTCCGTCGTGGCAAGCCGACGATTCACAAGCGCTACGACGAGGCGACCGCCCTCCTTGTTGGGGACGGACTCCTCACGCTCGCCTTCGAACGGCTCGCTGCGAGCGAAGACCCGCGGGCGATTCGTGCACTCCGCATCCTTCTCCGCGCGACCGGCCTCCATGGCGGGCTCATCGCCGGCCAAGGCTGGGAGCTCGAGCCGTCGACGAAGGTCTCCCCGGACGAAAGCGCCGTGCGTCGCTACCACGCCGGAAAAACGTCCGGTCTCTTTGCGGCCGCAGCCGGCATCGGCGCGCTCGCGGCGGGGGCCGATACGACCGCTTACACGGCCCTAGGTTACCGAATTGGCGGCCTTTACCAGCTCGCCGACGATCTCCTCGACGCCACAGCGACCAGCGCAGCGACCGGCAAATCCTCCGGGCGCGATGCGGCTTTGGAGCGCCCTTCGCTTGTGCGCATCTACGGCGTTGCCGGGGCCCGTGCCGCCTTCGCGGAGGCCTTCGACGACCTGCTCGCTGCCGCCCCAAATCGTGCAGTATGCATGTTTCTCGAAGCTGCCCTCTCGCCGATTCGCGCACTGATCCTCCCGGCCGACGCCGCCCCCCGACGTCCCGCGATCGCCGTTTGAGCGTGCGCAGTGCGCGCTTGCAGAAGCGCCGCGAACCTGAAAAAAGCATCGCGTCATGCTGGAAATTTCTTTCATTCGCCAGAACGTCGACCTTGTGCGCGCGGCCATCGCCAACAAGCGCCTCGACGTAAACCTCGACGACCTTCTCGAGGCCGACAAAGAGCGTCGCGACGCGATGGGCAAGCTGGAGGCGGTCCGCGCACGGAAGAACGAAATCGCGTCGATCATCCCGAAGGCGAGCAAGGAAGAGCGCCCGGCCCTCATCGAAGAGGGGAAGGCGGTAAAAACCCAGCTGGAACAGCTGGAGCCGGGCATGGCGGCGATCGCCAAGCGCTACGAAGACCTGATGCTGCGGATTCCCAGCATCCCTCGCCCCGAGGTCCCCGTCGGCAAAGGGGAAGAGGACAACGTCGAGATTCGCAAGGTCGGCACGAAGCGCGAATTCGCGTTTAAGCCGAAGGACCATGTGGAATTGATGACGGCGCTGAAAATGGTGAACTGGGACGGTCCCCGTCAGTTCGCCGGCGGTCGTTCCTACGCATTGACTGGCCTCGGAGCGCTCCTCGAAATGGCGGTCACCCGCCTCGCCGTCGACACGCTCGTGGAGCGCGGCCTCAACCCGGTGCTGCCGCCGGTGCTCGTTCGCGAGCGGGCAATGACCGGCACCGGGTTCTTCCCGCTCGGTCGCGAAGAGGCCTACAACATCGGCGCCGATGACCTCTTTCTCGTGGGAACGAGCGAAGTTCCGCTCGTGTCGCTCCACGCCGACCAGGTCCTCGACGCCAAAGACCTGCCGATCCGCTACGCCGGCATCTCCAACTGCTTCCGCCGGGAAGCGGGCGCGGCTGGGAAGGACACGCGGGGCCTCTACCGCGTTCATCAGTTCACGAAGGTCGAGCAGGTCGTCTTTTGCGTGCCCGACGAAGCGGTCGCCGAAGAAGAGCACTACAAGCTCCTCGGAAACGCCGAAGCGATCCTCGCGAAACTCGAGATTCCCTACCGTGTCGCCATCGCATGCACCGGCGAAATTGGGCTCGGTCAAACGCGGAAACACGAAGTCGAAAGCTGGATGCCGAGCCGGGAAGCCTACTCGGAGACCCACTCCTGCTCGACGCTCGGCGACTTCCAGGCGCGCCGATCGAACATTCGCGTGCGCCTCGCCGACGGCAGCACCGCCTTTGCCTACACGCTGAACAACACGGCGGTCGCGAGCCCGCGGATCCTCATTCCGCTCCTCGAAAACCACCAGAACGAGGACGGGAGCATCTACGTGCCGCCGGCTCTCCGCCCCTACCTGTTCGGTCGCGAGGTCCTCCGCCCCAGCGAAGCGATCTGAAGGGTCAAAAGCTAACGAAAACGCCCGGAAGAGAGTTCTCTTCTGGGCGTTTTTTCGTCAGACGTAGCGCTTGAGGAGGGGGCCGAGTTCCTCGATGCGGGCCTCGGGCCAATGTTCGCGGGGGGTAAGGATCGCGCCGTCGAGGGCGTGCTGGGCGCGGGGCGCCGAAACCGAGCCGCCGATCGGGATCGCCGGAATCGCCTTTTCGATGGTTTTTCGCGCGAGTTCCGCGTTCGCGTGGAGCTGACGGACGACCGTTGCGATGTCGACGACCTCCTCTTTCCAGGCGTCGTAGTCGGTCACCATGCTCATCGGCGCGTAGGAAATCTCTGCTTCGCGGGCGAGCTTCGCCTCGGCGAGGTTCGTCATGCCGACGACGTCCCAGCCCTGGGCGCGGTGAAAGGCCGACTCGGCGCGCGTGGAGAAGGCGGGCCCCTCCATGTTCACGTAGGTGCCGCCCCGGTGGCAGACGGCACCGGCGTCGAGGGCCGCTTCGCGCAGAATTTCTTGAAGAATATGGCAGACCGGATCGCCAAAGGCGACGTGGGCGACGATCCCGTTCCCGAAAAAGGTGTGGGCGGAAGGATCGCGTTTGGTGCGGTCGAAGAATTGGTCCGGGAAGACAAAGTGGCCCGGCGCCAACTCCTCTTTGAGGGAGCCGACCGCGCTCGCTGCGAGGAGCCAGCGGACGCCAAGTTGCTTGAAGGCATGAATATTCGCGCGATGGGGCAGCTCGGACGGGGAGAGCCGGTGCCCGGCGCCGTGGCGCGGGAGGAAGGCGACGCGGCGGCCGGCGAGGGTGCCAATGCGGAAGGTGTCCGAAGGGGCGCCGTACGGCGTGGCGAGGGCGACCTCGTGGACGTCGGTGAGGGCGTCGATGGCGTAGAGGCCGCTGCCGCCGATGACGCCGATTTCGCAGGAATATTCGCTAGGTAGTTGGCTCATCGGACGATGGCCACCTGGCCCGGCTCCACGTTGACGGAGACGGAACGGGTCGCCCCGCCGGTCTTGATGCGGACGGTATGGGCCCCCGCAGGGACGCTCTTCTTGAAGATCGGGCAGGCGCCGAGCCCCTTCCCATCAAAGGTGGCGCTGTCGCAGGCCGGATTCGTCAAGACCGACACAAAGCCGCTCCCCGAAACCTTCGCGGTAGGCGTCGGTGTCGGCGTCGGAGTCGGAGTCTTTGTCGGCGTTGGCGTCGGCGTCGGAGTCTTGGTCGGCGCCGGTGTTGGCGTTGGCGATGCAACGGTCGGCGTCGGGTCCTTTGTTGGGGCCGGCTCCGCGGTTGCGACCGACGGTGCGGTCGCGGGGTCGGCGGTGGCTGCCGTGGCGGGCGGATCGGGAGGAACGGGCGTCGGAAGCGGCATTGGGACTTGGGCCGCCGCACGGGCCGCGCTGGCACTTGCGAGCAGCGCAGCCGCCTGGGCTTCTGCCGCTTTTTGTTCTGCAACTGCAGCGGCTTGTGCCGCTTGCCGCTTGCGAAGCGCGCTGAACCCGAGAAGGAGAGCCACGATGACCACCAGGGCGAAAATCGCGAGTTCTCGCTTCCGCTTGTTGGGATCGGTCGCCGCGGGGCCGACCGCCGTCGCGGCACTCGGCCCCGTCATCGGAATCGGCGCCGGGATGCCTGGCGGAAAGCCGGGGGGTGCGCCCGGCACGAAGGGGGCGTTCGGGTCGACGTTTGGGAAGCCGGGGGGCGCTCCCGGCACGAAGGGGGCGTTCGGGTCGACGTTCGGAAAGCCCGCGGCAGCGAAGCCGGGCGGAAGGGGCGCCGGTGCGGGGGGAAGGGGCGCCGCTGCCGGTGGGGGCGGTGGCGCGGCGAAGGGGGAGCCCGGAGAGAAGCCGGGCGGGGCGCCGGGGAACGGAGCGACGTTTGACGGCTGGTAGAACGGGATATCGCCATCGTTGCCTGGCGCCTGCGGCGGGGCCGGCGCAGGGGCGGAGGGCTGGCGGGGGGCGAAGCCGGTCTGCTGGAGCTCGGGATTCGGCGCGGGTGGTGGCGGGAAAGCCAAGTTTTTCTCGGGATTAGCC
>JAAFHJ010000294.1 GCA_013298325.1 Myxococcales bacterium
GGGCCGAGAAGGAGGAGGACCCACCGATTGCGTGTGAACCGATAGCGGGCACGGGCGGCGGGCGAAGCGGCTTCGTACTCGTCGACCGTCCAGGTGTAGACGTCGGCCCCTGGCACGCGGCGGTCTAAATTTCCTGAACGACCATGATGGCTTGCGTGATTATGGCGCCACAGGTGGTACGGCGTGGCGGTGACAAGCGAGAGGAGGGTGCCGACGACGTCGTTCGCCCGTTTGTTGGGCAAGAAAGAGCCATGGCCGCAATCATGCTGGACGATAAACGTGCGAAGAAAAAATCCGGCGGCTGGCACCGCGAGCGGAAGCGCGAGGAGCCAGGAGATGTGGCTTAGGTAGGCCATAAGCGCCCACAGAAGGAGGTACGGGACGACCGACGTTCCGAGCTGTCCAAGTGCTCGTAGTGTGTTTGCCCGCTGGAAAGGGAGCATCGCACGGCGCGTTTGTGCCGGGCTCCATATTTCCGTCAGTGCATCCAGATTCCCCTTCTGGGGATCGACCGTCGGACGAGTGAGCGGGGCGCGAGCGACCGCCGGTTGCGGAGGAAAGAAGGGGGGAGCTGCGGTGGTCACCCGGAAAAAGCTAGGACTGAAGCGGCGCGCGCGGCATCACGTTGCCGTCACCGTTCACCGGCTCGGAACAGCTTCCGGTCACAGTCGTGTCGCCGTCTAGCGGGCGGGCGCGCTTGCGCTTGGTGCTGGGACCGGCGGCTGCGGCGAAATGCCAAGCGTCTTCAATAGGTCGGTACAGTCGAGCGCTTGGAGGCCATTGAGCTGATCTTGCTCAATATTTCCGTCGCGGCACGTCGCTGTGCAGTCGTTGAAATCCTGTTCACCGGTCACGTTTGCGCAGGCGAGCGCCTTCGCGCACAGCGTGCCGCAGGTCGCGGGGGCGCTCGAAGCAGCCGCGTCTTCGGCGGCAGGCTCCGACTCCCCCGTCGATGAAGAGGCGCTCGCTGCGGCGATTGCGAGCAGCTCCGCGCACCCGGTGAGCGGGAAGGCCGCGAGCATGACTAGCCAAAGGCTCGATTTCACAGGTGCTCCCGAGCGATCTCGCTCCAGGTCCCATGGGGCTCAAGATCGAGGTAACGCTTCCAATGGCGCCTCGCGCGGCCGCGATCGTCGAGGGCCTCGTAGGCCATTGCGAGGTTGAAATGGGCGTCGGAAAACGTGCCGTCGCTCGCGAGCGCCCGCTGGAAGTGGTCGACCGCCTGCGCGTAGCGCCCCCGCTCGAGCATCACGTAGCCGAGGTTGTAGTGGGCTTCCGGCTGCGTCTCGTCGAGGGTAAGTGCTTTTCGATAGTGTTCTTCAGCACCTGCGTCGTCGCCTCTACGGAAGCGCAGGTTGCCGACGTTCGTCCAGGCGATCGCCAGCGACGGGTCGAGGACGAGCGCCTCGCGGTAGATGCCTTCTGCTTCGTCGAAGCGCGACGGGTCGTCGTCGATGGCGCTCGCGTGGCGATAGAGTTCGAAGGCGCTCCGCCGTTTTCCGTCGGCCGTTTCTGGCCGGAGCACGCGAACAACGTCGTCTTCGAGCTTCTGAACGTCGAAGTCGAAGAGCAATTGACCGGAGACCGGCTCAAAGGGGCCATGTTTGCCGCGAACGACAATTTTCTGGCCGTCACTCGTGATGCGGAGCTCGGCGAGAGGCCTTGTGACCTTCGGGAGGCTCTTTCTCAATGCAAGAATCGCCTTCGCCACGTCGCGAAGGGCGACGTCTTGAGCGAGGAGCTCACGGGCGGCCCGGAGCGCAATCAAATCGGGAAAGGTGTAGGCACGGCGCCCCGACTTGACGGCCGAAGGCGACACAATCTTCGCCCGATCGAGGGATCGGAGGCGGTTGCTTGGGAGCCCGAGAAGCTTCTCGACTTCCTTGAGCGAATAGACGTCGGCGGAGGGCTCGATCCGGGCGCGGTCGAGGGACGGGGCGTGCTCGCGCGCGGTGGCCGTTTCCGAGGTGAACTCGGCTGCGGCCGGCGGGGACGCGGTTCCGTCCGGGACGTGGACACGACCACCACCAGGACCGAACGCGATGTGAATCACGTTGGAATTTGAGCGGTTGGGGTGATCCGATTTCGAGTGGCTCATGGTTACCGACGGCCTGTGCGCGACTTTACGCCCGCGCGACCCGGTCCTAGCAGAGGGGCCTCCACGTCGACATCGATTCGCAGGCCGGTCGCCGTCGGCGCGACGCGGACCTCACACTTCGCCGTTCCGAGCGGCCCCGGCGCGCGCACCGACGCCTCCCCGAGTGCCACGCGAAGCGCCCGGAGGCGAACGTGAACGTCGGCCCCCGCCCAGGTGGCCCAGCGCGCCAGGTGCTCCGTCGAACCGCAGACGGGGAGCAAAAAGCTCGTTGAACCGAACCACGCGTCTTCGCCGTCGAGTCCCTTTGCGGCAGCCCCTTCCGTGCACGGATCGGCATTTTTTAACGCCGTCGCTATCGCGCCATCGACCCCACGAACCAGCGTCGCCGTCCGCTCCTGGAAGGGGCGCGGCCGCGCTTTCGCAAGACCGGGGCCTGCGGGCCGAGGAGGGGGGGGCGGTCGGGGAGGGGAGGACACCGCGTGACTGTAGTGGGGCGCTTCTGCAACGGCCAACCAATGCGCCACTTTTTGCGCACATTGGACGATAGTGTGGTTTTTGAGCATCTTGGCGCCGTCCGCGTCGGAAGCCCTCGATGACGAAACGGTGACGACACTGGGCAAACGATGGGGCTAGAAGCGGTACCCATGTCGGTTGCCGTCCTCGTAAATGGGCGTTCGCGTCACGGGTCCTCGAAGCTCGGGGCGCGCCTCCAGCGGGCCTTCCCGGAGGCACGGGTCGTCGTCACGCATTCGTTGGAAGATGCACGTATTTTCCTCGCCGACTCGGTCGCGCGCGGCGACGATGTGCTCCTCTCGGCGGGCGGCGACGGAACCGCCGTCGCGGTACTCAACGAGCTCCGCGCGCAAGGGGCGAAAATTCCGACGTTTGGCCTGCTCCCGGTCGGCACCGGGAACGGTTGGGCCCGGGCGACCGGTGCCGTCGGTACCCGCGCGGCCGTTCGCGGTTTGCGTGCACTCCGCAACCATCGCCGGCCGCCGCTTCGCACCTTCGACCTTGTGGAGGTTGAGGGGAAGGTGACGCCGTTCGCCGGTTTCGGGTGGGACGCTGACATCCTCTCCGACTACGCGAAGGCGATGGCCGACGTCCCCGCGCGCCTGCGCCCCTATCTTGGCGGAACCAAAGGCTATTTGCATAGCCTCTTTACGCGCTCGTTGCCGAGGCACCTCTTCGGGATGGCCCGTCCGAACGTTCGCGTGGTGAACCTCGGCGACGATGCTTGGGTCGCTGGACCGGGCGGTGTGCCGACGCGCATTCCGAATGCCGGCCCTGGGACGGTCCTCTACGAAGGGCCGCTCAGTGTGGGCGGTGCGGCGACGACCGAGGAGCTTGGTCTTGGATTCCGCGCATTTCCGTTTGCCCATTCAGTGCCGGGGCGTATCTGCGTTCGCGTGTATGCTGCACCGACGTGGGAAGCGACGCTCGCGATGCGGAAACTCTGGCGCGGGGAAGCGCATCCGCTCGCCCACGATCATCATTTTTTTGTGGAAAAATGCCGTTTTGAGTTCGATCGCCCGGTCCCTTTCGAGGTCGGCGGAGACCTGGGCGGCGAACGGACAACCCTGGAGTTTTCCCGTCATCCGACGCCGATCCCGCTCGTCGACTTTCGGAAGCTCGGTCGCGGCTGACCCGAATTTTTCCGTCGGTTGCGGCATGAACGGTAACCTTCGCCGCCGCGCCGCTTATGCCCCCTCTGTTGGACGTCGATCCGCACCGCCCACCCGCTCCGCAGACGCGCTCCGCAGCTTCACCGTTCCCTGCGGCCGCTGAAAACGGCGCCTCTCCGGACGACCCGCATGCGGCTGCCGCCGCCGACGACGCGATCGGCACGTCCCCGGAGGATGTCGCCATGAACGCCTATGCCGATGGCGACGATCGCGCGTTGAACGTGGTCTACGATGCGTTAGCACCGAGACTCTTTGGTTTTTTCTTGCGTCGCGCGCGCAGCCGTGAGGTCGCCGAAGACCTTCTGCAGCGCACGTTTCTTCAGATCCACCGCCATCGCGCGAACTTCCTTCGGGGCGCAGCGGTCGCGCCGTGGGCGTTTGCGATCGGTCGTCGCCTGTTCCTCGATCACGTCCGTGACCGCAGCACCGAACGCCGCCGCCTGGGGGAAAGGGACGATGACGGCCTCGAATTCCTGACTTCGGGGAGCGACCCGGAAGCGGTCGCCTCGGCGCGGGAGGAGGCGGCACACTTTCTTAAACGCCTAGAATTGTTGCCTGAAAATCAGCGGATCGCCTTCGAGCTTGTGCGCATCGACGGGCTTTCCATGGCCGAAGCGGCCGATTTTCTTGGCGCGACCGTCTCCGCGACCAAGGTCCGGTGCCACCGCGCCTACAAGGCGCTCGGACTTCTCGACGGCCAGCTTCGGGGGGAAGCGCCGGAAAACGCCGACAGTGGGGGGAAGGGCGACCGATGAGCGATTTGAACGATTCGCACGGAGCGAGAGGGGATACTGCCAAGTTCTCGGTGCCGCTGCCGAATCCGGCGTTGCGGGCGGCGCTGTTTGCCAAGATCGCTGCGGAGCCGGCCCCAGTACGACCGACGCAGCGTCGCTGGGACGCCGCGATTCGGCTCGGTGGTTTTCTTGCGAGCCTCGCCATTTTTCTAATCGTTGGGGGCGTTTCCGTGGGGGAACGGCCAGCGGGATACGTGGCAGCGATGGCCGTCGCGTGGGGGGCGCTGTTCCTGCTCCTTTCGCGACTCCTCGTTCCGCCGCCGGGCTCTGCGCTCGGGCCACGCCGGGCAACGCTCGCCGCGATTGTCCTCGGCGCGCCGCTGGCGCTCACGGTGCTGGTCGTTCTGGGGCGCGTCCTCTGGCCGGCGACGGCGACCTGTGACGGGCCGAACAACCACAGCGATCGTTGCTTCTTCTATTCGTGCCTCTTTTCGGCCCCAATTTTACTCGCGTTTGTCGTCGCCCGCCGGGGCACGGTGATGCGCGACGTCGCGCTCCACGGGGCTGCTTTTGGCGCGATTGCTGGCTGTTTCGGCGCGCTGCTGATCACGCTTCGCTGCGTCTATGCGGTCGTCCCCCATCTCCTGGTCGGGCACGTCGCGCCCGTGATCCTGCTCGGCGTTGTCGTCGCGCTGCTCGCCGAGCCGATTCTGCGCTTTCGTGAGCGCTAGACGGGTTGTCGGATCTCGTCACGGTCCCGCTGTCGGACCTGCGACGATCTGTAAAGAACGACGACAGGCGTTTTGACAGGTTGTGAGCGATTTTTCTGAAAACGCTCACAACGCTCACTTGGCACGACGGTTGCGGTTGCGATGGCATGGCCCAGCCGATTGCTACCGACCTCCTTGACCGCGCCACTCGTGGCGAGCCGAGCGCCCTCGCCGAGCTCGTCGCTGAACTCGCTCCGCAGATCGAGCGCCAGCTCGTTCGCTACCCGGTGACGCCGGAGGATCGGCGCGACCTACTGCAGACGACCCTCATGCAGGTCGTCCGTCGCCTCGGGACCTTCCGCGGCGAGTCGAGCTTTTCGACCTGGCTCTTCCGAGTGACCGCGAACGAAGCGCTCATGCTGATGCGCTCCCAGCGGCGCCACCGGGCGCGCCTCGTTGGCGGCCTCGAATACGAAGAGCTCGCCGCCGTCCCTGCCGCCAACGACGATGGGTTCGTCGCCCCCGACGAGGCGGCCGCCACGAATGCACGCGATGCCCGCGTTCGCCGGGCCCTTGCGGAGCTTCCTGAGGATTATCGGGATGTTGTCGTTGCTCACTACCACCTCGATCTCGGCCTCCAAGAGATCGCCGACCGTTTTTCGATGACGGAGAGCGCCGTTCGGTCGCGCCTTCATCGCGCGCGGAGCCGCCTACGGGCCCTTCTCGATGCGACTCCGGTAGGTGCGGAAGCCCGTGCGGAAGCGCGCGTCGTCGGGGCCGAGTACGCGAGCGCCGCCGAGTAACTGCTTCAGACCTTTGGGCCAAACGACAGAGAGCGCTCCGTAAGGGGCGCTCTCTTCGTTTTTTTGTACGCTGGTGGATTTACCCGGTGCTCTTCGCGAAGAAAGCCTCGGCGGAGAGCGGTTCGCGGCCCGTCAGTTCTCGAAAATCGCTCGAGGAGACGTCGAAATCTCCCCGTGCGACCGCAAGATCAAAGCCGACAAGGAGCGCGGCAACCGGCGGCGGCAAGAACGCCTCAAGCGCTTTTTGTTTGTCGCCACCGGCGACGGCCACGTAGGCCAAAGGCTTCCCGAAGGCGGCGCTGGCCGCTGCCGCGAGGGCGCGATGGTCGATCGGCGTCGGCCCGACGATGTTGAGCGTTCGTCGCCCCTCAAAGGCGGCCGCGAGGGCAGCCGCGGCGGCAC
>JAAFHJ010000295.1 GCA_013298325.1 Myxococcales bacterium
GGGGCGCGCGGAACCCTGCGGTTCGAGAGCTTTTTCGCTCACTTGCGCGTGGCCGCCGATGTTTACGAACGTCCCCGAGCACTCGGCCCATGCGGCGATCGGGAGGACGACGGTGGCCGCCTTCGCGACGGGACCCTCGTGGACCGCGAGCGCAATCGTCTTTGCGCCACGGAGGTCGCTGATCGCCCCTTCGTCGTCGCTCGGGACGCTCGTGCCAAGCACGAGGACCGCCGAAATGTCCCCCTTGGAGACCGCCTTGCGCAACGCCGCGAAATCACCCGCTTTGGGGGCGAGGAGCGCAACACCGGCCGTGTTCGAGTTCTTGTCGGCCTTGATGAGGATGTCGTCGGCGAAGCCGTCGGCGGCACCGGTCACGAAGACCTTCGCACCGAGCGCTTCGCCGAGGGCCGCGAGGGCGACGTTGTCCTCTTGGGACTGCTGGCGGCCATGCACAATCGCAACGCCGGACGCGCCGGCGAGCAGGCCCTTCGCCGCTTCGATCGCCGCGTGCGTCGACGCGTGCTTGCCGTTGACCGTCGCCTCCAACAGGCGGTTTTCGTGGACCGCCTTGTAGGAGAGCATCCCCGGATCGCACATCCAGTAGCTGTTGACCGCGTGGTTGTCGCGGGCCCGATACCGGTACGCCTTATTGTAACGCGGGTCGAAATCGAGGTGGGCGTTGCAGCCCTGGGCGCAGCCCTGGCAAATCGTCTTCGCGCTTCGGAGAAACCAGACGCGCGCCTTGAAGCGGAAGTCGGTCGAGGTGAGCGCGCCGACCGGGCAGACGTGCTCGACCATGAGCGTGTAGTTGCCTTCGAGCTTCCGCCCAGGCGCCACGCTGATTTCATTCAAGTTTCCGCGCTCACGCATCTCGAGGACGGGGTCCTTCGCGACCTCCTCCATGAAGCGCACGCAGCGGGTGCACATGACGCAGCGCTCCCCGTCGTAGACGATGCTCTCGCCGAACTGGACGCCCTTCGGCTTGTGGACCGGCTCCTCGCGCATCCGCTTCTTCGTGCCCTGGTGGGCAAGCCAATAGTCCTGGAGCTTGCACTCGCCCGCCTGATCGCAGATCGGGCAGTCGACCGGGTGGTTGAGGAGCAGCGCCTCCTGGACGTAGGAGCGCGCCTGGATGACGTGGGGTGACGTCTCGGCGAGCACCTCCTGACCGTCGACCGCCTGCATTTGGCAGCTCGGGAGCAGCTTCGGCTTCTTCACCGTCCGGTAGGCCTGCGCCTCTTCATCCCAAGCGACGATGTCGAGTTGAATGCCCCGCTGCCCTTCCGGCGGCTTGATCTCCACGAGGCACATGCGGCAGTTCGCCGGCGACGAGAGGCCCGGATGCCAGCAATAATGCGGTACTTCGATCCCCTGCTTCCACGCAGCGCGGATGATGCTGTCACCGGGTTCGAAGGGGATTTCCCGTCCGTCGAGCTTGAAGCTGGGCATGTAGCGGAGTCCGTTGGTGGGTACGAAAGCGGCCTTCAAGTGGCCGAATTACCAGAGGAGATGGGGAGCGAAGCGGCCGGAAGAAGACCGCTCCCCTCCACAGGCAATCTGCGCGGAGGCAAGCGCGCTTCTGCCACGAAGCATGGCTTCTGAGAAGAGCGTTTCTGCGGAAAAGTTGGCGGTTCAGCAACCTTTTCGAGCGACTTCCCGGGGGAAGTTCGCCCCAAACCACACCGCGACCATGCCTTGCCTCGCTGGTCTGTTTTTTTCGTAATATTCAGAGGCTACGAGGGATTCTTTAAAAAGAATCCCACCGTCTTCAACGCGAAGAAGAAGAACCCGGTCCCACTGATCCCGCACGTGAGCATCATCGCGAGGAAGGCCCGCTTGAGCTTCTCCTGGGTGACGATGATGCCAATGGCGCCAAGGACCAGCGAAAGCTGAAGGAAAAGCGTGCCGAGGTCGAAGCGGTCGCCGGCGAGGCCGAGGCGCTCGAGCTTCGCCTCGATGTCCTTCACGCCGATCACCTGCCCCTTTTTGCCGTCGATCTCCTGCATGAAACCTGCAGGTCCAACTGCTTTAGAGCCTTCGAGAATTTCCTTCTTCTCTTTCCCATACCGGTCGACGCGCGCGGAAAGCACATCGACCTGCTTCAGGACCCCCGCCGCCTTCTCGGTCGGCACGATGCCGGTCTCGACGAAGGCCTTCATCATGTCCCGCTGCCCCTCGACCTCCGTCTCCTTGATCCCCTTCGACTGGTACCAAAGGTAGGCGGAGGTCCGCTCGGCGGAGGCCTGGAGTTCGTCGTCGCCATACTTGCCGCTCGCAAGTTCGTTCAGCGCGAGGACGGCGGCAAAAATCGTCACGATGAGCCCGAAGAGGATCTCAAAGCGACGCTTCATCCGCTCTTGCGGGGTCACTTCTTCGGGGGCGTCAGCGGGGGCGGCCGGTCCAGGTGCGTGAGACATGGCGCCGTCCGGTGCCTCAAAGGCCCCCCAGCCGTCAACCCAACGCCGTCCGAGCGGGCCGATTCTAAACGAATTTTAAGCGTTCAGGTCACGGTCGAAGGAACTGAACCCAACGGATCTTGCCGTCGGCGGCCGAGTAGCGGACGAGGACTTCCCCGGCGAAGCGCTCGGCGGTGGTCGGGTCGGTCCGCGACCAAGACTCGCGCTCAACGACGTGGGGCTCCAGGTGAACGCGCTCGCTGACCGTCGCGCGAACATCCCGAAATCCTTTAAAAAGTGCCGCGTAGCGCGCGCGGAAGGCATCGATCCCGTCGACGACCGGCTTTCCGTCGGCGTCGAGGACGCTCACCCGTTCGTGAAAGCATTCGCAGAATGCGTCGACGTCGGCCCGGTTGTACGCCTCAAGCTGGCGGGCGGCGAGGAAGAGGATCGTGTCGTTGGAGCCGTTGGAGACGGGCGCAAGGTTCGCGGTCACGGCGGAGCGGTAGCACCGGTAGGTGTGATAGGCCACCGTCCCTATGGCGATTCAGTGGTTTCCCGGGCACATGACGAAGGCGCGGCGTCTCATCGCCGAGACGCTCCCGACGCAAGACGTCATCATCGAAGTGGTCGACGCGCGCGCCCCCGCGGCGAGCAGCAACCCGCTCCTCCACGAGCTCCGCGGCCGAAAGCCGTGTGTGAAGGTCCTCGCCAAAGGGGACTTGGCCGATCCAGAAATCACCGATCGTTGGGTCGCCTACTTCGCAGGACTTCCACGAGATTTGGTCCCAACGCCGAACGGTCCCCAGCCGCGCGGCATGCTCAAACCGCTCGTCATCCGTTCCGACCGCGCCTCCGATACGCGAAAGGCGGTCGTTGCAGCGTGCAAGGAACTCGCGACCCACCCGAGCGGCCCCGGAAAGACGGTCCGCGCGATGGTCGTCGGGATTCCAAACGTCGGCAAATCGACGCTCATCAATACGCTCATGGAGCGCAAAGTCGCGAAGACCGGCGACGAACCGGCAGTCACGAAGTCGAAACAGCAGGTCATCCTCAAGAACGGAATGACGCTCCTCGACAATCCCGGAATCATGTGGCCCAAAATCGAGGAACCGGAGGCCGGCTATCGCCTCGCCTTTGCCGGTGCGATTCCCGATTCTGCCATCGATTACGAAGATATCGCGCTCTGGGGTGCCCAATTTTTGCTGGACGCCTACCCGGAATTGATCGTCGCGCGCTACCACCTGAAAGAGCTCCCCGAAAGCGGCGATGAGCTGCTCAACGAGATCGGAAAGCGTCGCGGCGGGCTCCGCGCTGGAGGAGTGATCGACCGCCACAAAGCGGCCGATGCATTGATTCATGATTTCCGCTCGGGGGCGATCGGCCGGATCTCCCTCGAAGCGGTCTAACGCGTCCGTCCGCGAAGCGGGAGACGGCGCGGAGTTCTCCACAAACGCGTCCGTCCGCGAAGCGGGAGACGGCGCGGAGTTCTCTCGCCGGGCGGAGAGAAACGCCTAGAAGCGCGCCCAAAGCAGCGCAAAGACCGCCGCAGAAGCCCGCAGGTTCTCGGCAGCGCTTTGCGCGACGCGAACCTCGGAATGCGGCGGCGCAGGCACGTCATTACTACGCCCGGCTGCCCCCGACGCGGAACGAACCTGGGTTTCTCGTTGGCTAGGAACGCTCTCGCGCATGGCTCGATTTCTCCTCGGAACGGCCGGTCATCAACCGTCCGATGGCGGATGTAACTAACTGGTTGCCCCTCGCTCGTCCAGCGGAGATGCAACTGTTTGGTTACGCCCCGCGGAACACCAGGGGCGCATGCGTGGCATGCGGTGCCTTCGTCGTCGCCCCGCGAAAGTGCCCTGTACACCCGCGTTTCCGCAGATATACCGGGCCGCCATGCGCCGCCGCTCCCCCCTCCTTGTGCTCGTTGTCGTCGCCTTCGGTGGGCTCGGCCCCCTCGCCTGTGGCGACGCTGCCCCGACGGATCCGACCGGAACGGTCTGTTCGACGAAGCCGCTTGCGACCGCCGACAAGGATTTCTTCAAGGAAAACTCGGAGAAGACCGGCCTCCAGGAGAACAACTTCGTCGCCAATCCGCCAGCGCCGATTCCGATCAACGACCACAGCCGCCTCGCCTTTGTCGACATCAACAACGACGGGTGGGACGACGCCGTCATGCACAGCCTCTTTCCGAATGCGCAAAAAGGCATTCCGATGGAACATCTCATTTTCCTGAACAACAAGGATGGAACTTTCCGAGACGTCTCCGTCGAATCCGGATTGAAAGATGTGCAAGCGGGCTTCTTGGTCTTTGGAGACGTCGACAATGACGGCGATGAGGACTGTTTTGCGGGGCTCGATATCGACCTTCCGGGGAACGCGAGCCAGCTCCTCCTCAACGACGGAAATGGTCGTTTCACGCCCAAAGCAGACTCCGGTCTTGCAACGAAGAACCACCCCGGAAATGCAGTCTTCGCCGATTTCGATGGCGACGCAAAGCTCGATATTTTCTTCGGAAATGGGCAAACGAGCATGGCCGAGTCCGACGAACTCTATTTCGGGAACGGCGATGGGACGTTCCGCGATGGAAAAGCCAACCTTGTCGGCGGAAGCCCCGCACAACCGACGAATGGCCTCGTCACCTGCGACTACGACAACGACGGCGACCTCGATATTTTCGTCGCCACCTACGGCGTGTCCGTCCGAAAAGGCTGGAACCACTTGTGGGAAAATGACGGCAAGGGGACGTTCACCAACGTCGCCAAAGACCGCGGTTTCCACGCCCTCGCGACTGGGAATTACTTCAATGCGAAGTCCGGCAACGGTCGCACCGACGAACCGGCAACGAACGGCAACGTCTACGGATCGAACGGCTTCGGCATCGACTGCGGAGACTTCGACAACGACGGGCAGATGGACATCTACCTCGCCGCCATCTCCCACGCCGACGGCTCCGACGCGTCGCGTCTTTGGAGCGATCCGACCCAGCTCCTGCGCAATGAAGGGGCCGAGAACGGCTTCCATTTCACGAATGAGTTCCTCGATCGCGGCCTCCCCTTCAACGAAGGGGACATCGACGCGGCGATGGTCGACTACGACAACGATGGGCGCCTCGATCTCGCCGTTACGCGGGACGACAAATACGAAGGGAACTTTTCCAATCCCGAGCAGAAGGCGTGGTTCGGCCTCTACCACCAGGAGCGCGATCGCAAATTCACAAGCGTCGGTGTCGCTTCAGGAATCAACGACGTCCCCGCCGACGGGTCTCCATCGAAGCGCATGAAAAAGGGGCAAAACCTCTCATTTTCCGACGTAGATCACGACGGGGACCTCGATCTGCTCGTCGGTGGGCGAGATACTGGCGGCGGCCGCCCTAACTTCTTCTTCGAAAATACCATCGGTCAAAACAATCCCTGGATCGCCGTCCGCGTCCTAGGTGATGGCAAAGAAATCAATCGCGATGCGTTCGGGACTCGCGTGACGGTCACCTACGGAAAAACCCAGGTAGTCCGCGAAAAGAAATCGAGCCGAGGTACCTACGACAGCCTCGATGGGTCGACGCTCCTCTTTGGCATCGGCGACGGCGGTGAAGACATCGGTTCGGCCCCGAGTGGTGCCTGCGTCAATGGCCACAACACGGCGACGATGACCGTGCGCTGGCCCAACGGGAAGACGGAGGTCTTCACGAAAGACGCGCTCGCGCTCGGGAAATACCTGACGCTCCGCTACGTCGCCGGCGACGGAAAGGCGACCCTGGAGTAACCAGCCCTCCATGGACGCACAGCCGGAAGCTCGCCCGGGGTTGCGTGGGACTGCCCTTGGTTATTTTCGCGGATTTGCTGTTCTTTCTGCGTTCACGCTCCTTGGCAGCGTGCTCGCCCAGCAGCTGCCGTTCTTCTTCCCGGGCCCCCTCGTAGGCTTCCTCCTCCTCTTCGCGGCCCTCGTCGCCGGCGTCGTCAAGCGAGAGTGGGTGCAGGATGCATCGGCGTTCCTGGCCAAGCAGCTCGGGCTCTTCTTCCTGCCGGCGGCC
>JAAFHJ010000296.1:0-1432 GCA_013298325.1 Myxococcales bacterium
CCGCGCTCTTGCTCCTGGACCATGTAGTCCATGGTCGCGGCGCCCTCGTGCACTTCACCGATCTTGTAATTGATGCCGGTGTAGTAGAGAACGCGCTCCGTCGTCGTCGTCTTGCCCGCATCAATATGCGCCATGATGCCGATGTTTCGGGTACGTTCGAGCGAAATTTCGCGAGCCACGGCGGTCTCCTTCGGAGAGTTCCCCGCGTCCTGCCGGTCGGCGGGGCGAGGCAAAGAAACAAGAGCGTAAAACGGCGCCGGAATACCAGGGTGTCCATGGAAGTCAAGCCACGGATCTGGAACGACAAAAAAGAAGAACCCGGAACAGTCGTGATGACCGCTCCGGGCTGCCTAGCCCTCAGAAAGGGCTAGCGGCTCACCAGCGGTAGTGGGCGAACGCTTTGTTGGCGTCGGCCATCTTGTGGGTGTCGTCCTTCTTCTTGATGGCGTTGCCACGGCCGTTGGCCGCGTCGATGAACTCGGCGGCAAGGCGCTCGCGCATCGTCTTCTCGCCGCGGTCGCGGGAGTAGTTGACGAGCCAACGCATGGCGAGCGCAACACGGCGCTCCGGGCGAACTTCCACGGGGACCTGGTAGGTCGCACCGCCAACGCGGCGGCTCTTGACTTCCAGCTTCGGCTTGACGTTGTCGAGGGCTTTGCGGAAGACCTCAAGCGGGTCCTCCTTGAAGCGCTCGGCGATCACGTCGAACGCGCCGTAGAGGATACCCTCTGCGGTCGCCTTCTTGCCCCCATACATGAGGGTATTCGTGAACTTGGAGACAAGCTTGTCCTTGAACTTCGGATCCGGATTGATCCGGCGCTTCGGTACTTCTCTACGACGGGGCATTGGTGGCCTCTTCACTTCGCCACGGCCGTGTCGCGCACTGCGGGAACACGGGACGTGGTGTCAGAAAACGAAAAAGTGGTAAATCTTCGGGCTCTTGCGGTTCTGTTCGCCTCAGGCGCCGTGCGCAGAGGCGACCCGAATCACTTCTTCGGGCGCTTAACGCCGTACTTGGAGCGCTTGTTGACGCGGTTCGCCTTGTTCGTCGAGGACGGACCGATGGCGCCGGCGGCGTCGAGGGTGCCGCGGACGACGTGGTAACGGACACCCGGAAGGTCCTTCACACGACCGCCACGGATGAGCACAACGCTGTGCTCCTGGAGGTTGTGCTGCTCGCCCGGGATGTACGACGTCACTTCCATGCCGTTCGTGAGGCGAACGCGGCAGACCTTGCGGAGCGCCGAGTTCGGCTTCTTCGGGGTCGTCGTGTACACGCGGACGCACACGCCACGCTTTTGCGGGCAGCGCTTGAGGGCCGGGGACGCGGTCTTCCAGCGGGTAACTTCGCGCCCGTGGTTGATCAGCTGATTGATAGTGGGCATTTCGTCTCTCTACGTCCTCGACTCATCGCGCACCGCGCGCAACAAGG
>JAAFHJ010000296.1:1442-6352 GCA_013298325.1 Myxococcales bacterium
CACCCAGCTCGAGGGAGCGGGGAACTTACCCAGATCCGTTTGCGAGTCAATCAAGATCGTTCTGACGCGGGGCGATCGCCGACCAGCCCCCCGGGACGACCAGAGCGACGCACACCCGCGAGAGCAAGAGCGAGCGCGAGGAACCCGGCGGCAAACGGATTTCCGGAAGTTTGGCCCGATCCCAGGGCGCAGGTCGCATCCGAGCGCGGGGCCCCCTCCTCTACTCCGGCATCGGCGCCACCGGTACCTGCATCGACGGTGGCCGGCGGGGCGCACACGCGCTCCTTGGTATCGACGGTCTGCGCACCGCTGCACGCGACGGTCACGCGAAGATCGGGGCGCGTCGGACTCGTGAGGCAGTACGTTCCGTCGGCCCGACCTTCGCAAGGGTTGTAGCAACGAATGTCCGAGTCGCCGTCCATGCGCGGATCGCAGACGGAGCGCGACGGGCACTGGCGCCCGGCCTTCACGGTCCCGCCCACGCAAGCGATGGCGCCGATCGCAACATCGGCGGAGCAATAGACCCCGTCGCTCCGGCCCTTGCAGAGTTCCGAACTCTTCGGCGGCGAAACGGTCGTCGGGACGAAGCCGTGGCAGCGGCTTGTGTCGAATTTCCCAAGGTCTTTCGGCGAAAGAACACCGACCGCCGCCCAGGCGCAGAGGACGGCACCGACGTCCATTTTCGCCTTCTCCGCGGTTCGCCGCATGGAGACCGCCATGCCATGGAGCGTCCAAACGCCTTTCGGTACGTCGGCTTCGTCGGGCGCGCGTTCCGTGAGCAGCGGCAGGTAGAGCCGCTTCACGTCGGACCATGGGAGCGGTGCGTCGAGCGTCATGTCGAGCCCATGGATCGCCGGCCCACGAAGCAAGATCCCGAGCGCTTGGTTCGCGACGCCGAGGTTCGCGTGGGCGCCAGCATTGTCTTTCCAGAGGACGGTCCCATTGGCGTTGGGCGTCCCGACGTAGGCCTCCGCCATCGTTCGTGGCTGGCCGAGGAAGCTCAGATTTGGGTTTTCGTAGGAGCGCAGCGCCCGCGCCGGCTGGCTCGCACGCGCGCCGAGCTCCAGCGGCATCGCGTCGTTGCTTGTGCGGTCGTGGGCGTAGAAGAGCGCAAATGCGTCGGCGACCGCCTCGGCAACCACCCCGCTCTCCGAGAGCTTTTGGCGCGGCGGGTGGGGCACGCTCTCGTCATACCTAACAACGTTCGGGACATAGACGCGGTGCGTGTATTCGTGGGCGATGAAGTCGAAGTCGGCGATCGCCGGAATCACCGCCGTCGAAGCCCCGACCCGTTCCAGCCTGGTCGCGGGATCCCAAAAGCGCTCCGCCACCGGGAAGCGACAGGGGGGCTGCACCATGAACGTCGCCAGTTTTTCCGCCCAAAACGCGTTCCCGCAGGTTTCGCCGAGCACCTCAGGCGCGTCGACGAGGCCGCCAGCGGCCGGCAGGGGCCCGTTCACCTGGAGCGATGGGGTCGGTCGCGTAAGGCGCCCCCACTTCGCCGGCGCGAGCTGCCGCGCGAACCAGCCGTGGCTCTCGACGAGGTTGGCGTACGCGCTTAGCGCGAGCGGGTCTGCCCACGCGTCCGGGGCGCTCGCGGTGACCTTCGCGTCCGCCGCTAAGAGCGGCCCGCCGGCGACGTCGCGAGAAAACGACCTGCGGTAGACGCGGAGCGGCGGCGCATCCGTTCCCAACGCATACTCGGTGTAAGGCGTCGCATCGGCGTCGACCAAATGCTCCTCGGTGATCGGGAAGGTCAGCGCCTCCTTGTAGATCCCGGTTCCGCTGCCCAGCGCGTCGACGCTCGTCCGCGCCACGCCACGAAATTCGCCGGTGCCGGCAACGAACGCGAGGCCCGGGTTCCCGGCGGCGTCGCCCCCCTCGATCAGGTAGTTCAGCTCCCAGACGTCCGGATCGGTTGCGTTTGCCGCGGGGGCACGGAGGAGCGTCCGCTTCACGCGGGAAGGGTCCGGCGACGGAAGAAACGTGGGGCTGGTCGATCGCGTGATCGCCTCCGCCGGCGTGACGCTCGCCCCAGGGGGGGCGGTCGCGCCCGGCTCGAACGCACCGAGGACGGTCAGCAGCTCATCGTTGTCGTCGTAGGTGACGGCAACGGCGGCGCCGTACACAGGAACGCCCTGAACTTCCTGATGAAAAGAGAAGGTGCGTAGGCCGAGGTCGTCCTGGTAGTCGCCGTCGTAGGCGAGCTGGGCGGCATCGCGGATCCCGAAGGTTGCCGGGTTCTGGAGGAGGAAGTCCTGGGTGAACGCGACCGGGTCGCCGTGCACGAAGACACCCGAGCGCCCGACCGGCATCACCGCATCGGCGACGGCGGTGCCGGAGTTTCGGAGGACGACCCAGGTGTCCTCGTCAATGACGGCGGCGGGGGTGGGCTTGCCGCCGCACGCAACGAGGACGAGGAGGGCGACCTGCGGGAGGAATGCACGTTTGCGAAGCATGGCCCCCCGTCGGCCAAAGCTCCGATCTGTTGCTAAGAATCGGAAGCCACGAATAAAAAAGACGAAAACGTCGGTTTTCGCGTCCGTCCGCGAAACGGGAAACGGCGCGGAATTCGAGGTCAACGCGCCGTTCCTTACAGCCAATCCTTCGCCGTTCCGCGGAACTCCCCCTCCCCGTTGACGAAGGCGATGCACGGGTTCTGAAGCTCGTCGCTCCCGGGGATCTCGAATTGGAGCTCCCAGGCCTCCGGCACACCGATACGCGGAAGAATTTCGAAGGGGTCGTAGGGGGGCGGTGCGAGGACGATCCTGCGCCCAACCCTCGAGAGATCGGACGTGGGGAAGAACGGCAGACAGGTTCCAGTGCGCGCCTCCGAGGGGACTTCGGGACGCTTCCCCCGGGAACGTTCGACCGCTTGCGCGACCGAAATCGTCTCGCGCACGTCGGTCGCGCCCGGCTCGAAGCCGCCGTCGACGGTGAGGAGTTCGCCGTTTTCGTCGTAGGTGACCGAAATCGCAGCCTCCCCAACGGCAACCCCTCGAATCGCCTGATGAAAGAAGAAGGTGCGCAGGTTGAGGTCGTCGAGGGTTTCGCCGTCATAGGTGAGCTGGGACGGATCGTTCACGCCGAAGATCGCCGCGTTCTCCAGCAAAAATGAGCGGGTGAAGGCGACCGCGTCCGCCGTTGAAGGGGCCCCTGTCGAAGTGGGCCCGGGGAGGAACATGCCCGATCGCCCGACCGGCATCGCGGCGTCGGCGACGCCGGTGCCCGAGTTTTCGAGGATCACCCACGCGTTGGCGTCGATCGCGAAGGGCGATTTGCGGGGGGTCGGCTTTTCGCCGCCGCAGGAAGCGCTGAGAAGGAGAACGGCGCAGGCAAGCAGGGAACGCGTGGGGAAGGGCATGGCCCCTCTGTCCGCATCCCCAAGAAATTGTTTCCGAGAATCGTCGCTCTCGGGGATCACGGTCCGACGGCTCTTTTGTGCCGTCAGTCCGCTCTTGGGGGCACCCCGGTGGTCGCTGCCCCAAAGGCGCCATACTGCTAGGACGGCGCGATGAGATTCTCCGTAGCTTTCGCGCTCGGCCCCTTCGCACTCGGCGCCTTCGCGTGTGGACCGAGTGCGCGCGTGATTGAGGAAGGCAGGCTGAGGGACGCGCAGACCAAAGCGGCCGAGGCGGAGGCGCAAGAGCGTTCAGCGCTGAGGAGCACGCTCGAAGAGGTCCGCAGGGCGGAGTGCTACCGCCTTGAAGGGTCGACCTCCGATTCTGCGTTCGGTCCACAGAGTGCGGCAGGCCGTTCCCGCGTGATGCTCGAGATCGGTCGCACGATCCTTTCGCGGTGCTTCGACGACGGCGTCCGAAGATTTGAAAGCGAAGAAGAGAAATCCGCGAAGGTATTCTTTAGCGATATCGGCGAGAACTTGGCATCAACCGATGTGCCGCTGCTGCTCCCAGACCCCGCGACAAAGGCGCGCGCGCTCGCGCTGTTCCGCATTTTCATCACCCGGCGGCGGCTGCACAAGGAGGCGGAATTGGACGCGGCCGAACGGCGCAGCTACCTCCCCCTGCCGGCACTCGTAGAAGCGCTGGAGATCCCGTGCAGCACCCTTGAGACGTTCGCGCCGACCTCGCTTGGCGGCTATCGCCTCGTGAAGCACCTCGCTCGGGAGGCGAAGTGCCCCGACACCGCGCTCGACAAAGCGCGGCAGGCGATCGCGAAGAACGGCACCTCCCATGCGCGCGCGGAGGTCTGCACCGACGCCCTCGAGAGCCACATCCCCTTGGATCCAAACGCACTTTTGTCCAGCGCGCTTGCGGATCCCGGAACCTTTGAGGCGCGTCAACCCACGTCGACGATCGCCGCGGGGCCGTTCGTCATCCCGTCGGACTACGTCCGCCCACGCGGGACCTTCGTCGCCCAGGAGGCGTGCGTGCGCGGCATCGGGGATCGGCACGTGCTGGCCCTTACGTGGCAAAATCGGCTCGAACCGACCTATCTGCTCGACGTCGCCTACTTTGGGACGCCGGCGAAGGTCGCCGTGTTCAACCGGCCGGCGCCGCCGAAGTCCGGAAAAGCAAAGCCAAAAGAGCTCGTTGTGGCGACCTCGGAGCCCGCTTCCGGGGTCGACGACTTCCACCTAGAGACGCCTGCGGCACCGCCGGGCGGAGGCACACGGATCGTCGAACTCAAGGTCCTCGACGAGGACACAAAAGCGCCCGTGTTCTCCAGACCGACGAAACCGGGGCTCCACCGATGGCGGCTCCAAATCCCGCCGGCCTCGTTTGGCGCGCGGGAGTCGTTGGTCGTCGCCGTCATCGACCGCGGTGCAGACCGGGCGCTCTGATTACAAAAAGGCCCGGGTCCTCCGATTACACTCAAAACCGGGTGCTCTGGTTACAGGTCTGCTTTGCGGCAGGGATGCCGTGGAAAAGGACCGAGATTGTGAACGA
>JAAFHJ010000300.1 GCA_013298325.1 Myxococcales bacterium
CCTGCGCGACCTGCGGCGGCGCTCGCTTGCGACCCGAGGCACGGATCTACAAAGTCGCCGACCGGGATCTCCCCTCCTTTCACGCGGCGACCGTCGCCGAGGCCCATGCGCTTGTGGCGGCGCTCACGCCGACCGACGGTCAAGCGCGCCTCGTCTGTGAGGAACTCCGCGCAAGACTTGGCTATTTGGAGGCGGTCGGCCTCGGCTACCTGACCCTCGATCGTCAGGCACGGACGCTCTCCGGCGGCGAAACCCAGCGGGCCGCACTCACCACGGCCCTGGGCTCGAAGCTCGCGGGCGCCCTCTTCGTCCTCGACGAGCCGACCGTCGGTCTTCACGCGGCCGATATTCCCGCATTGACGACGGCGATTCGCGGCCTTGTCCATGGCGGGAATACTGTCATTGTTGTGGAGCATGATCGTGCGGTCATTTCGCAAGCCGACCGTGTCATTGAACTCGGCCCCGGTGCCGGTACCTCCGGCGGCCAACTGCTGTTTGATGGAACGCCGAGCGCGCTCGCAGAACGGCTAGACACGCCGACCGGTGGCGCCTGGTCGTCGACCAAGCGGGCAACGCGAAAGCGGAAGCGCAAGGATGCCGCCGACGGCACGGTCCCGGGGGTGCTTCGCCTCACGGAAGTGCGAACCCACAACCTGAACGTCGACGAGATTTCGATCCCGCTCGGCGCCTTCGTCGCGCTCGTCGGCCCTTCCGGTTCAGGGAAGAGCACCCTCGCCGAAGACGTCGTGGTCGGCCGTTTGGCCCCCCTTTTGGCGCGCCGGACGGAGGCGGAGAAAGCCGAGAAAAAAGCAAAAAAGAACGGCACTTCCGGGGAAACGCACGCCTGGGAGGAGGGGGACTGCCAGGGGTGGGGCGACCTCCGCGACGTCGTGCTCGTCGACCAGTCTCCGCTTGGGCGTACCGCTCGCGGAAATGCTGCAACCTACACCAAAGCGTGGAACCGCCTCCGGGAGCGCTTTGCGAGCGAACCGGACGCCATCCGCCGCGGCTTCACGACGGCGACCTTCTCCTTCAATGTGCGTGGGGAAGGGGGCGCTTCCGGCCGTTGCGACGCCTGCGACGGCGAAGGCTCCGAGACGGTCGAAATGCAGTTTCTCGCCGACGTTACCTTCGAGTGCCCGGTCTGCCACGGCAAACGCTTTCAGGCCGACGTCCTTGCCATCAAACATGAAGGGTTGGATGTCTCTGAGGTCCTTTCCCTGACCGCCGACGAAGCGCTCTCACGTCTCGTCGTGACAAGCGACGGCAAGAAAGACTACGTCCTCGAGCGCGCCCTAACACCGCTGATTCGCGTCGGCCTCGGGTACCTGCCCCTGGGGCAGCCGCTTGCAACGCTCTCCGGCGGCGAGGCCCAGCGCCTCAAGCTCGCCCGCGCCCTCGCCGAAAAGCCGCGGGGGACGCTCTTCGTCGTCGATGAGCCGAGCGCGGGCCTCCACGCCCTCGATGCCGCCCACGTGATCGAGGCACTCCACACGTTGGTCGACGAGGGGGGGAGCGTCCTCGTCGTTGAACACGATCTTTCCGTCATAGAAGCGGCAGATCATGTGATTGAGCTTGGCCCCGGTGGCGGGCCGCAAGGGGGCTCTCTTCTGTTTGAAGGGTCGGTCACCGACCTCGCAAAAGCGAAGACGAAGACGGGGGCGGCTCTCCGCGCTTCACGCGCGCCTCAATCGATGACCGTTCACCAAGCGACGAACGCGCCGAAAGCGCCGCCGGCAATCGTGGTGACGCGAGCCCGCGAACACACGCTCAAAGATGTATCTTGCATGGTTCCCCACGGGAAGCTGACGGTCTTCACCGGCCCCTCCGGCTCGGGAAAATCCTCGCTCGCCTTTGATGTGATCTTCGCCGAAGGGCAACGACGCTTCCTCGACACCCTCTCCCCCTACGCGCGCCAGTTCCTGCCGACGCTTCCACGCCCGGACGTCGACGCGGTGATCGGCGTCCCCCCGTCGATTGCCCTTGAGCAGCGGACCTCCCGCGGCGGCGCCCACTCCACGGTCGCGACCGTCACCGAAGTCGGTCACTACCTGCGCCTTTTGTGGGCGAAGCTCGGAACGATTCATTGCCCGAAGTGTGGCTCGGAGGTCGCAGCACTGTCCTCGGAAGAACTTCGCAACGCGGTACACAAACGCGGAGAATTGGACGATTCAAAAGCCAATTACACGATTTATGCACCGGCGGTCCGCAGCCGTAAGGGGACCTACCTCGACCTCTTCACGCAGGCGTCACGGGCCGGCATCCGGACGGCCCGTGTTGACGGCGCCCTGGTAGAAATCGAGCCGCCGCCGCGCCTGGCGAAGACCAAAGAGCACGACATCGATCTCATCCTCCACTACGGGCCGCTCGCGACCGTCTCGGATGCGATCCTGGATCGGGCATTGATGTTCGGCGATGGGGCCATTCGTCTCCACGAAGGGGGGCCGACGAAGTCCGGCGAGACGGACGAGATCTTGAGCACGCGACGCGCCTGCCTCGCCTGCGGGACCGGCGTCCCGGAACTCGATCCCCGCTGGTTTTCCTGGAATACCGCGCAGGGGCGCTGCCCGACCTGCGAAGGGACCGGCCTGAAGAACGCCGGAGAAGCGCCCGAAGACCTGACGCCCTGCGGATCCTGCAAGGGCACGAGGCTCGCTCCGATCCCGCGCGGCGTGACGCTCTTTGGCGAGAGCTACCCCGACTTCAACCGCCGCGACATCGCCGGCGCCCTCCTCGCTGCCCAGGCGTTTGTTTTTTCTGGCGAACGCGCCTCGGAAATTGCCGATGCGCCGGTCCGTGAGCTGCTTCGGCGCCTCACCTTCTTGGCCGAAATCGGCCTCGGCTACCTCCAACTCGATCGGCCGGCGAGCACGCTTTCTGGCGGTGAATTGCAGCGGTTACGGCTCGCAGCTCAGCTGGGCTCCGGCCTGACCGGCGCCCTTTACGTCCTCGATGAACCGACGATCGGTCTCCACCCCCGCGACACCCATCGGCTCCTCGCAAACCTGAAGCGGCTTGTGGCCACCGGGTCGACGGTGATGGTCGTTGAGCACGATGAAGCGGTCATTCGCGCCGCCGATCACATCATCGACGTCGGCCCGCGCGGGGGCCGCGATGGCGGACGCATCCTCGTCGAGGGGACCGTCGACGACCTCCTCGCTACGCCGCAAAGCCTGACAGCCCGCGCGCTCAGCGGCGGGGCAAGTGAGGGAAGCCTGATGAAGACCGTGGCGGAGGCGGCAGCGCCGTCGCGCGGACACCTCACGCTTCGCGGCGCGCGTGGACACAACCTGAAGGGGGTCGACGTCTCCTTCCCGCTCGGGGCGATGACGGTCATTGCTGGCGTCAGCGGCTCAGGCAAGAGTACGTTGGTACGCCAAGTACTTTTGCCGGCGCTGCGGAAAAAGCTGGGTCTCGTCGCCGATGAGCCGCTCCCCTTTGATGCCCTCGAGCTGCCGAGCGACTCGAAAGTGACGCGCGCCCTCCTCGTCGACCAGGCGCCGATCGGCCGCTCGCCGCGGTCGGTCCCGGCGACCTTCCTCGGCATCTTCGACGAGCTTCGGAAGCTCTGGGCCTCCATGCCGGAGGCGAAGGTGCGCGGGTACACAACGGCCCGCTTCTCCTTCAACACCGGAAAAGGGCGCTGCGAAACCTGCGAAGGGCAAGGGGTCGTCGTCTCCGAAATGAGCTTCCTTCCCGATGTTGTGAGCGTCTGCCCGGCGTGCCGCGGTCTCCGCTACGAGCCGGAAACGGCTTCGGTTTTGTTTCAGGGGCGCTCCATCGGCGACGCGCTTCGGCTCAGCGCCGAGGAGGCGATCCCGCTCTTCGCCCACCACCCGAAGATCCGCCGCCCGTTGGAGATGATGGTCGAGCTTGGTGTAGGATACATCCAGCTGGGTCAGGGCTCGCACACGCTTTCCGGCGGCGAAGCCCAGCGGCTCAAGCTCGCCGCCGAACTCGCCGAAGGGGCCCGCCACGAACCGACTGTATACGTCCTCGACGAGCCGACCACCGGCCTCCACCTCGACGACGTACGGCGCCTGATCCGAGTCCTCGGGCGGCTGGTCGCACGGGGGGACACCCTCCTCATCGTCGAGCACCATCTCGATCTGATCGCCGCTGGCGACCTCGTCGTCGAGCTCGGTCCTGAAGCGGGGCGCGACGGGGGAACGCTTGTCTTTTCGGGTACTCCCGCCGAACTCGCGCAGGCAGCAACGGCAACGGGGGAAGCCCTCCGGACGAACGAGGCTGGGAAGCACGCGCCTCGCGTCACAGCTCCGGTGTCTTCGGCATCACCGCCCGCGGCAGCGGCCAAGAAAGGGCGCACCAAGAAACTCTCCTGATCGCCGTGCGGCGAACGACCGTCCCGGAGGAAATTCCTCCTCAGGGACGGCCCAGGCGACCTCGGCCCCGATCGCGCTGCGTTAGCGGCCGATCGTCCCGTTTTGCATCTCGACTTCCCGGCACCGGCGCTCGCATTCGGGATCGTAGGAACATTGGGTGGAACAATCGAAACTCTTGTCCCGCCGGCGGTCGCAATTCGGGTCGCGCTCGCAGCGTTGCGGGTCTTTCGCGGCGGCCCGTTCAAGCGTCCCACAACCGGCGCCAGCGAAGGCGACGAGGGCAATAGCGAGAAGAGAGGCCGAAAAGGCGGTCCGTCGAAGGTTCTTCATGGGTGGGACGGTAGTGTGGTTTGCTAAAGAAGCTCAGCCGTTTGTCGCCGCCGGAGGACTTGTGACCGCCGGGCGCTCACGCAAGCATTTTTCCATAGCGCCATCGAGGTGCTTCATGTCGGCGGGGAGTCGTGGGCGCCCCATGACCGGCGTCCCGAGGCGCCCCCAATCCATCGAGTTTCCGAGGCTCAACCAGACGAAGAGCGCCTTTCCACGAATGTTTTCGAAGGGGACGCCCCCCCCTTGTCCATTGAACCAAGCACGAGAATCGTGGGAGTTGTGGCGATTGTCCCCCATCACGAAAACCTGATTCGGGAGGACCGAATAGGGCCCTTCCACCTTGCCCGGAATATCCCCCTGCTTGTTGTACAAGGTGAGGAAGGCTTCGGTGCCGAGGTACTCGACAAAGAGCTGGCCGCTGCGACGCATGCGGATCGGCTCAAAGTCGTCGTATTCGTAGGTGCCCACCAAACAGCTTGGCACTTCCCACCCATTGATGACCGGGTGCCCGTTGCGCGCCTCGACGCGATCGCCCGGGAGCCCGATGACGCGCTTGATGAAGTCTTTCTCGGGGTCTTCCGGGTAGGCGAAGACCATGACATCGCCGCGTTTTGGCGGAAGGTTCTTCCAGAAGCGGGCGCTCGTGAACGGGATCGCGGGGCCGTAGATGAACTTGTTCACGAAGATGTGATCGCCGACCTGGAGCGTCGGAATCATCGAGCCGGACGGGATCTTGAACGCCTCGACGACGACGGCGCGGAGGCCCAACGCGACGAGAATCGCGAAGCCGATAGACTCAATGTATTCGCGAACTTCGCCTTTGCGAAACGCGGAAAAACGCCCATCGAGCACATCTTCAAGATTGCCCACGGCGCGCTCAAAGCGCTCGGGGTCGAAGGGCTTTTGCGTCATCGCCGCTTCGAGGGCGTGCGTCGCGTCGCGAGCCGCCTGGCGGGCGCGACCGGAGACCTTCGAACCGTGACGAGCACGAAGGAGACGCGCCTCATCAACGAGGGCCCGTGCACGACCAAAGGCGGCACGGAAATCGGGCGAAACGCCCTCGGGGAGCGGAGGATGGGCATGCGCCGCGAGCGGGAGCCGGTGGCCGACGAGCAGAAACGCCGTCGCGATCATCACGAACAGGACGATCGAAATCGGCACCGGCTGGGAGCGTACCGCCGCCTGAAGCGGAGCGAGGGGGCCCGACTCGGCCTCGCCGGACGGCGGCGTGAGCCCCCAGACGAGCAGCGCGACGGCGACAAACGGAACCAATACGAACCAGAGTGTATAATACACACTCCTGAGGACGCCGTTCGGCGGCGGTCCGAGCTCCGGCCGGTCGGCGCCCGGCGCGACCGAGTCCCCCTCATCGCCCGCGGCGGGGGAGGCCTCTTCGGCAGAGTCGTCGGTCTCGGCCTCCTGCTCGGACTCGGGGGCAGCCAGCGACGATTCCGCCGGCGCGACTGCTTTGGTGGGCCGGCCGTCTCCGGCGTCGCCCCCATCCGCAGGGGACTCGTTGGGAGACTTCGATTTTTCCGGGGCGCGGTCGCTCATAGACGGACGGGGTCCTAGCAGCCTTCGCCGGGCGAGGACTGCTGTTTTCCGCCGTCAGTTGTCGCCAA
>JAAFHJ010000297.1 GCA_013298325.1 Myxococcales bacterium
CGAAGACACGCTCGTCCGTTTCCACCGCATGCGCGGCTTCAACACCCTCTGGCAGCCCGGTATGGACCACGCCGGCATCGCCACCCAGACCGTCGTCGAACGCCAGCTCGCCCGCGAGGGGAAGACCCGCCAAGACCTCGGCCGCGAAGAGTTTGAGAAGCGAATCTGGACCTGGAAGGCAGAGAGCGGCGGTCGAATTGCCGAGCAACAACGAGTCCTTGGCTCCAGCCCCGATTGGGCACGCTCCAAATTCACCATGGACGCCGATCTCTCGGTCGCCGTCCGCGAAGCCTTCGTGCGCCTCTACGAGCAGGGGCTCATGTACCGGGCGACGCGACTCATCAACTGGGATCCGATCCAGCAGACATCGCTCTCCGACCTGGAAGTCGACCACGACGAGACGAACGGGGAACTCTTCGAGTTTGCCTACAAAATTGACGGAATGGACGGCGAAATCGTCGTCGCCACCACCCGCCCGGAGACGATGCTCGGTGACACCGCCGTCGCCGTTCATCCCGACGACGCGCGCTACACGCATCTTCACGGGAAATTCCTGATTCACCCGTTTGTCGAACGCAAGATCCCCGTCATTTGCGATGGAATCCTCGTTGATCCGAAGTTTGGAACGGGCGCCGTGAAGGTCACTCCCGCCCATGATTTCAACGACTTCGCGACCGGAAAACGGAACAATCTCCCGGAGATCTCGATCTTTAACAAAGACGGGACCGTCAACGAGAATGGCGGAACGTTCCAGGGACTTACACGGGAGCGGGCACGCACGGCGGTCAAGAAGGCGCTCGACGAGGCGGGGCTCGCGCGCGGCTCGAAGCCCCACCGGTTGACCGTCCCGAAGAGCCAGCGCTCGGGGGCCGTCGTTGAGCCGATGATCTCGACCCAGTGGTTCCTCTCCATGGGGAAGATGGCCGAAGATGCCCTCGGCGTCGTCGCCCGCGGCGAGACGGTCATTCTTCCGAATGAATGGACGAAGACCTACGAGCACTTCCTGACGAATATCCAGGACTGGTGTGTTTCTCGTCAGCTTTGGTGGGGGCATCAAATCCCCGCCTGGCACGGCCCCAATGGCGAAATCGTCGTGGCGCGCGAGAAGCCGGCAGACCTTGGTGACGATTGGGTCCAGGATCCGGACGTCCTCGACACCTGGTTTTCTTCAGCGCTTTGGCCCTTTTCGACGCAGGGTTGGCCGAGCGAAACGCTCGCCTACAAGAAGTTCTACCCGGCGACCGACCTCGAGACCGGCTACGATATTCTCTTCTTCTGGGTCGCCAGAATGATCATGTTCGGTGTGCATTTCACCGGACAGACGCCCTTCAAGCGCGTGCTTTTGCACGGTTTGATCGTCGACGAAACCGGCGACAAAATGAGCAAGGTGAAGGGGAACGTAATCGATCCCTTGGACCTCATTTACGGCGCGACCTTTGCGGAAATGGTCGCAAAGACGCTCCCCGGGGCACCGGAGGGGGAGGCGCTCGCGAAGTTCAAGAAGGCCTATCCCTCGGCGGGGACGATGGGGAACGGCTTCCCCGCCTTCGGCACCGACGCGCTTCGCTTCACGCTGGCGACCTTCCCCCCGTCGAACAAGCGCATCGCGCTCGCGCCGAAGCGCCTCGAAGGCTACCGGAATTTCCTCAATAAAATCTGGAATGCCACGCGGCTCGTCCTCGACTCCGTTGGTCCTGACTTTGCCGCCCCGTCGGCACGCCCGGAGCCGCAGGCGTTCATGAACCGTTGGATCCTCTCGCGCCTCGCTCAGGCAATTGAGATCGTCCACGCCGGCATCGAAAATTTCCGCACCGACGAGGCGACGAACGAATTTTATCGCTTCTTCTGGACCGACTTCTGCGATTGGTACCTGGAGCTGACGAAGCCGGTCTTGCGCGACGGCGGCGACGGAAAACCGGAGAACGAAGGCCTTCGCCTGGAGACCCGGCAGACGCTCGTTCATGTCCTGGAGGCATCGCTTCGCCTCCTCCACCCGGTAAGTCCGTACATTACGGAAGAACTGTGGCAGCGCGTTCCGCATCGCTCTTCCGCGGTCAGCATCGCGCTCGCGCCGTGGCCAGCCGCCGACGTCGAGGGGAAACGGGATCTTGCGCTCGAAAAGGAAATGGCACTCCTTCAATCGGTGATTTCCGCCGCTCGGACTGTCCGCAGCGAACACGAAATCAAACCATCTTCCTTTGTCGCCCTGCACCTCCGCACGGACAACGTCGCCGCTCACGCACTTTTGGAGTCCCAAATCGGGTCGATCGCCTTTTTGGCGCGAACGGAAGGGCAGCCTGACCTCGCCGGGACGGCAACGCCGCGTCCTGCCGGGACGTCGGGGACGGTCGTCGCCGCCGATGGGGGCTCCATCGAAGTGGCGGTCGATCTCAAGGGGCACGTGACAAAAGAGAAGGAGTTGGCCCGCATCGAGCGCGAAATCGCGAAGGCTTCCAAAGAGATCGCGACCATCGACAAGACGCTCGCTGCCAAGGGCTTCCTCGATCGCGCGCCGAAGGAGGTCGTCGACGAAAAAAATGCCCAGCGCGCCGCGTTCATCGAAGCGCAGGGGCGCCTCGAGGCGGCCAAGAAGCTCGCCGAAGAGCTCGTGTAGCGTTCCCGCGATGCAACGGAAAAAGGCCCGCCTCGATTGCCGAGGACGGGCCGTTTTCTTACCGGGCGACTCCGCGAAGGCTCAGGGGACCGCCCAGTTCACCGAGTTGATCAAGAGCGTGTTCGCCGTGCTCTGGCCGGCTCGCGGGGCCCAGTCGAGCGCTGCATTTTCGTGCCCCTGCCCCGCCGGGCGCTCGATGGAGACGACCGAGTGGCCGGCTGCTCGAAGCTTGGTCCACGTGGTGCGGGCCGTCGCGATCGGGAAGTTCCCGTCGTCGACGGCGTGCTTGTGGGCGACCGGAATCTTCCGCGGGGCAGCCGCAATCGCAGCATCGACATTCCCGGGGATGCCCGAATTTTCAATAAGGATTCCGGCGAACCGATCGGCGTTCTTCAGTCCGTACCCGTAGGCGACGGCACCGCCGGAAGAGTAGCCAGCGAGGGTGATCTTTTTCTGGTGGATCCACCAGCACTTGCTTGCGTGGGCGACCGCTTGATCTGCCTTTGGACCGTCGGTATTCGCGTCCCAGCACTGGCCCTCTTTGCCGCCGAGGGAAATCGTGATGCGGTCGGTAGGGAGTGCCGATTCCCCCCAGGCGAGGATGTTGCCGAAATTCTGAGCAGTGTCCCCGCAGCCGTGAAAACCGACGACCGTCGCGAGTGGCTTGTCGTTCTTGTAGCCGGCGGGAACGTAGATTGTGTAGTTGATCCCACCCGGAATTTGTACGTTTGAGAGGTGCCCCAAATACGAGGGATTCGTCACCTTTACGGCGTTGCAGCTCCCGGGGGCGCTCGGGGCGGGTCCTGGATCGCCGGGGACTGGAGGGCCTGCGTCGACGGGTGGCGTTCCACCGTCCACGTCCGGGAGGGACGAGTCCGTCGCCGCGCCGCCGTCCGTATCGGGGGCCGCATCGCCCTGAGGCAGAGTGCCGCCGTCCTGGGTCGGAAGCCCGCCGCCGTCGGTGTCGGCTGCCGGATCACCGGCGGAATAATCCGAGCAGGCCGCCAGCGGAGCAAGGGCGAGGGCGACGAGGATCGGGAACTTCGAAATCGCGAAGGTGGACGCGCGCATGAGGAGAGTATCGCTCAGCCCCTTTCGAGAAACACGAAGTTCCTTGGGGGCGCGGAGGTGGGGAGAAACGTTTGGTCGCAGACCTGCCTACACCTCGGCACCGCTCGGAAACAATCGTGAAACCGATCTTCGAGGTGGCCCCCACAAACGAAGAAACGGAGAGACACCGTGTGCCTCTCCGTTCCCATGCCGGCGACGAATCGCGTGCCGTCAGACGGTCGCGAAGGCCTCCACGGGGAGGTCGACGGCCGACTTGTCTTCGTTGCCCATGAGAGCCGCCTTCGCCTCAACGCCCGGAAGGACGTTGCGAGCGTAGAACTGAGCCGCGGCGATTTTGCCCTGGTAGAAGGACGCGTCGGCGTGGCCGGCGGGGAGTTCCTTGAGGGCGGCAGCCGCGATGGCCGCGCCGTCGAGGAGGAGCCAACCGACGGCAACTTCGCTCATCATTTCGAGGAAGCGATTCGCGTTGAGCGGCACCATGGTGACGTTGCCCGTCTGGAACCACATGAGGAGGCGCATCGCCGACCCGCCGACCGCTTCCTGAGCGGAAGCGAGGCGCTTGAGGTCGGCGCCGAGGACTTCGTGGTCCTTGTTGGCCGCGATGAACTTGGCGACATCGCCGAGGAATGCCTGAAGGTTCGCGCCGCCCGCTTGACCGAGCTTCCGACCGACGAGGTCCATCGCCTGGATGTGATTCGTACCTTCGTAAATGCTGAAGATCTTCGAATCACGGCAATACTGCTCGACGGGATAGTCGCGGGTGTAGCCAGCGCCGCCGTAGGTCTGAATGGCCGTTTCGCAGACGCGGAACGCCTGGTCCGAGCCGTACGACTTCGCGAGCGGCACGAGGAGGTCGACCTGCCCCTGGTGGTAGGCGGCGAGGGCGTCGTCCTGACCGGCGAGCGCCTTGGCGAGGTCCTGGTGGTTCGACAACTTGACCGCAAGCGCGCGAATTCCTTCAACGCGCGCCTTCATGTCGAGAAGCATGCGACGGACGTCGGCGTGCTCAATGATCGAAACGCGCGGTGCCGTGGCGTCCTTCCAGTGGGCCATCGACGAGCCTTGTTTGCGATCTTTCGCGTAGTCGAGGGCATTGAGGTAGGCGGCCGACGCGACGGAAACGCCCTGAATGCCGACGGCGATTCGAGCGCCGTTCATCATCTTGAACATTTGAGGCATGCCCTTGTTGAGCTCGCTCTCGCCGCCCACCGGGTAGCCGATGCAACCATTGTCGTCGCCGAAGTTGACGACGCAGGTGGCCGATCCGTTGATGCCCATCTTGTGTTCAAGGGCGGTGACGTGCACGTCGTTGGAGCCCGTATTCACACCGTTTTCGTCGAAACGCATCCGCGGAACGACGAAGAGCGTGAGCCCCTTGGTGCCGGCGGGAGCGCCGTCGATGCGTGCAAGCACGAGGTGAATCGTGTTGTCGCCAAACGAGAGATTGTGATCGCCGCCGGAGATATAGATCTTGGTGCCGCGAATCGAATACGTGCCGTCTTCATTGCGAACGGCGGTCGTCTTGGCAGAGCCGACGTCCGACCCGGCTTGCGATTCCGTGAGGCACATCGTGCCGCCCCACGTGCCGTTGTACATGCGCTCGACGTAGGTCTTCTTTTGCTCGGGAGTGCCGAAGTACTCGATGACTTCCGCTGCACCAAACGCGAGACCGGGATACATGTTAAAGGCGGTATTTGCACCGGAACAGAGCTCTTCAACGAGCACTTGCACCGAATGGGGGGCGCCGGCGCCGCCGTATTCCGGGTCGGTAGCGATCGTGCGGAAGCCCATTTCGTAGAGCTGTTTCCAGGCCTCTTTGAAGCCGGTCGGCGCGACGACGCGGCCGTCGACGATCTTGCAGCCTTCCTGGTCACCGACGACGTTGAGCGGGCCGAGAACCTCTTTGACGAAGCGGTAGCAGGACGAGAGCGTCGATTTGACTTCGTCCTCGCCCCAGGCCTCAAAGGCCCCCTTCCCAAGGAGGTTTCCGATCTTGAACTGCTCGAAGAGCAGGAAGTTCATTTCGCGGAGATCGGCTTTGTAGCGATTGATGGCTTGAATCGGCTTCGTCACGGCTCTCACCTCTGGCTTCGGAAAACACACGGGGATGGCTGGGGTCGTGCCCCCAGCCGGCTCGGCCTCGCTCCGCGCCCTGCCAAAAGCGGCCGTCGGCCCCTTCGCGCAGACACGAAACTGAATCGCCATTCAGTCTAGGGGGCGCGCCCGGTCCCGCAAAGCCCTTTTCGCAGCGCTACGCAAAAAGGCGCTCGAAGACCGGTGTCTTCGAGCGCCTTCGGGTCGGTTCCGGAACCGTCTACAGTTCGACGCGGAGCACGAGGAACTTATTGTTCACCGTCTTATCGGTAAGCTCACGCCAATTGCGCCCGCCGACCTCGCTCTTCAGGCCGCCGACGCGCCCGTGCTCGGTGACGAAGTAGAGCACGGTGTGCCCCTTCGCCTTTTCGTCGCGAATCCAGTCCTTGAACTTCTGGCCGGAGGCAACGAACGCGGGGATGTGGTTGGAAGTGTAGAAGTTTTCCCCCTTCCAATTCATTTGGTAGGCGATGAGGGCCTCATCGGGGTCCTTCCGGTCCTTGTAGTAAGCCTCAATGATTTCGCGCTGCCCCCAGTGGGGCGACGCCTTCACCATGTAG
>JAAFHJ010000298.1 GCA_013298325.1 Myxococcales bacterium
GACGGTGAGGGTGCCGAGTGTCAACTTCGGCAACGCGGGAATGAATGCGTTACAATCAGGCTTTGTCTTGCCGTCTCCAATCGCCATATTCCGAATTTCAAGCGCCACTGTTCCGTTACCCTTCGACGCCTTCCCTTGAGGAAAACGGAAGGAAATCGTTCCAAAGACATTTCCTTTGAGCGGAACTCCACAAACCGCCTGCTTGAGCGGGTCCAGTGCGCCGGCATCCACACCGTCAAAGGTCAATTCGACAGTTCGTTCAGAACCGTGATCGCCGAATTTCCCCTCCACGGTCCCGCCCATCGTGTCCAGTTCGAAGGAGATATCCTTATTGAAGATCAGCAATGGCAGGAGCTGTAGCCGGGCACGAGCTTCATCGATTGCGATCACCCCCGGCCCCTTTCCGGACGAGCCGTTCGCGGCGAGGAGACGCACCCCCGATGCGCGAACTCCGCTCAAGCGCCAGCCCTCAAGCTCGTCGATTTGAAGCTCTTGACGGGCAGAGGTATTCTTCTGACTCGCGTTGAACTGACCGACGATGCGATCTCTAAGCTTCTCGTAAGGGAACGTGAGAAGAAAGAATACGAAGGTGAGAACGACGAAGCCGAAGACGGCTCCGACGACCTTCGCGGAAGAACGAACACGCTCGTTCATTTCGTCCCCTTGAGGTCTTTCGAATCCTTCGTGTCCTTGACGTCCTTCTTCACTTCCGGCTCTTTTCGGTCGTACGCGGAGATACCAAGCTCAAGGTCGTAGGAATCGTTTTCGCCAGCACGTTTGCGAAGGAGGAGCCGATTGATCGTCACGGGATGCCCGCTGGATTCAATGGCTTCCGTGAAACGAGCGATCGGAAGAAGTGAGGTCTTCTTGACATGAACGACCGTGGAACGTTCAGTGTATAGCCCGCCCGCCGGAACGTCGGCCCGAGGTTGCGAATCGGTGAGGTCGAGCTTCTTCTCTTTCGCCAACCGCTCCAAAAAGCTCCCAAGTTCCGGAGCCTTATTCGCGTAGCGGGAGGCCATCGCGTCCTTCTTCGAGCGATACTCAGCAATCTTTCCGCGGGACGACTGCACCTGGTCCAACGAAGCGCGAATTTCTTGGTTCGTTGCCGATCTTGACCAGGCCCAAACCTGCAATAGGAGCGGAAAACCGAGCAGTAGAAGACCCGTGGAGACAAGCGCTCCGGTCACTGCTTTGCGGTTCTCAGAGACCCGAGCGAGTGAATCCCAGATCGTCATTTCTCGCTCTCCTTGCCCGAATCCTTTGCAGGCTCTTTGGCGGTATCGACCTTCTTCTTGGCATCCTTTTTTGCATCCTCAGGACAGCGAAGTTCGAATTCCATAACGTACTTCTGTCGATCTTGCCCGACGACCTGATTGGTGCCGGTGACCTTCACGTTCTGAAAGCACGGCTCCGCATCGGCAAGGTTCTTCGCAATAGATTGCGCGTCACTAACCGTCGGTACCATCCCACTTAATCGAACATGTCCCTTCGCGAGGTCGACCGATTCAATGTCGTGTTTCACGGAACTCGGGACGACCTCTGCGAAGCGGACGAGGACGTCAAAGCCGTCGATATGTGGGAGGGGGTCTGTGTCGCCGGCGCCGGTCTGCTTACCAAGGAGTTCGGTAACGCGATCCGGGCTCGTCGTCTCCTCACCGAGGACGTCTTTTGACACGGTCCCAAGCGCCGCCTCAAGGGCGTCACGTTCCTTGTAGGTTGCAAGCAACTGGACCGTCGACGAGAGGAGGAATGCAAGGCCGAGGATGCCAACGAGTCCGCTGAGCACTGGCAACCGCTCGGAAAGCCAACCAAAGCCACGCTCGAAGGCCAGCGAGCCGCGTCGAAGGTCGAGATCGACCGGCTTGTTCGCGAGCGAAAGGGCGGAGCCGATCGCTTTCGCAAATACAGGGAACTGGGAGCGCTGTTCGACGGTGACGGTCGGCGCAACGTCGAGCGCAAGCTCCGGGAGCGGTGTGACGGGAATCTCGAGTTCACGTGCGAGGAAGCTCTCAGCGCCCGCCACAAACACTCCACCACCCGCAAGGAACATGCGCACGGGCGCCGTCCCCCCCTGTGCGCGAAACGCCGAAAGCGAGGTACGGAGCTCACGCGCAAGCCGCGACGCGCTTTGCGGAAGGCCCTTGGTACCGCAATCGATGCTCCTGGAAAAGGCGAGCTCATTCCCCTGAAAAATAAGGAGCTCACTCCCGGCACCGCCCAAATCGAGGATCGCCACGACCTCGTTGGTCCGCGGGCTTGCGGCGACGATGTTCGCCAAGGGGAACGCGCCGACAGACACGCGCTCAGGCTCTTGCGTCGTCGCATCGCGCACGGCGGCAATGCGCGCAGCGATGAGGGCGCGCGGCGCGACCGCCACGAGCATGGCGAGTTCATCCGCGCCATCACCGGGTAGGCGGCCAGCCTGGAGAATCCGGTAGTCCCATACACATTCGTCGAGGTCAAAGGGGACCTGCGACTCAAGCTCAAACGGGAGAACTTCCGAAATCTGCTTCTGAACGCTGAGCGGAAGCTTCATTCGGCGCGTCGCGACCTTCGTCCCCGGAACGGCAACGGCCAAGCCGTCCGCCTTCCCAAGCTTCCCCCCAGAAGCATCCGAAACCGCTGCGATAAGCGCAATCTTCTGGGCCTCTTGGAGATCTCTCGGGCCGTCAACCGCGCCATCAGCACCGAGCGGCACGATCGCGGGAAGGGCCACGGAAACAAGCTTTTCAAGCGTTGTTTTCCGGTAGGCGACACGCAAAGCAGCCACTTTGACTGCATGCGCTCCAATGTCGATACCAAGATAGAGGGGCATGATTCACTCAACGCGAAAATGGACGGTTTGGCCGCCGGTGGCAGGGCGAACGGCGGCAGCGAACCCGTCAGTCGTGAGACCGGCGGTCGTACCACTCGGAGCGGTCGTCGGAGAAGTCCCCGACGTAGGAACCGTACCGGGAACCCCCGACCCCGTCGTGGCGCCGAGGGCAGGTGCGGCACGGAAGTCGACGACGGTGTGGACCTTCACGCGGGTCTCCCGGCGATAGCCCTTCTTCACGCCGACCGCGTAAATCGAGAACATTTTGCTCTCGGTGGTGATGGTCTTCGCAAACTCGGTTTCCGATTGAAATTTCACCGGCTTCATCCCGAGGGCGGCGAAAAGAGGCCCGATTTGCCCCTTTCCGGTCATCATCTGAACGAAGTCGTTGGGACCGCCGAAGATCGGTGCGCCCATGCTCACGCCGCGCGCCATCGTGATTCCCATCAGAAACATCTGCGTTTGCGCGGGGTCGGTACAAATCTCCGCAGTCGGCGCACCGGAACAGACGAGCGCAAGCAATGTTGCCGCATTCGCTGTGTTTACGTTGACCGCCCCCTGCCCCCACACCGTCATCACGCGCTTTCGAGGGTCGAGCGGTTCCGGATCGACGAACGTCGCCCAGAAATCTTGCGAAACCCCGCGAACCATATGAAGCTCTTCGAGACTGTCGAACGGGGCATTCTTCCGTTTGTACGGTTTGAGCAGCGACGCATAAAACGCATCTTCGGTGCCGCTATTCGCGCCCCCCGTTGAGGAGACGTCGCAGCTATAGCCGTTCTCGTCGTTGTCGGCCCAATCGATCATCGCCTGACAGATCGTAAGTCGATCGTGGATGCTTCCCGAGGGATCACGCGCCTCAAAGAGCGGATTGTACTGGGCGCCGACCATCGTACCCATCAATTGACGCGCGAGACGGATATGCGCGATTTCATTCGCCGCGCCAAGATTTACGTTAATCTTTGAGTCTTCGTCGACGACCGAGATCTCGAAGTGCCCTTTTTCAAGACCGAGGTTCTTCCCCTCCCCGTCGGGAGTCTTGAAGGTGGAAGAAAAATCGGCCGATTCTTCCTTGCCATTGAACGCGCCAAGGAAACGGTCGGTAAACTCCCACACCGGAAGCTGCGGCGGCTTGCGCTTAAGCATCATAAACAGCGGGAGAATGGCATTCCGTATCGTCGGCTCTGAAGCGATGAGTAGCCGTGAAAGATTGATTGCCGAGCGGGCGTGAAATTCTGCCTCGACAGCGTCCCGGGCCGCCGTCGCAGCTGCGACCTCCGACGAGGTCTCCTCTTGAAACTCCGCCAACATGATGGTGAGAACGACAATCGCCGAAGTGACCATGAAGAGCGCGACCCCGCCCTGCGTTCGCCGCCGCGCGGCCATGCGAAGGGCGCGCGAGGAACGGCCGGCACCGGACAGCGTTGTCGGGTCTGTTGTCGGGTCTGTCGTCGGGGCACTCATCGCGCATTCCCGAAGGTAAGCGGCTCACGCATCGGGAGGACCAATTTCGTTTCAAATTTGAGGGGATCGGCGTCTTTCGCGTTCTTCAGCGTTAGTTTGATTGAAACCTCCAGCGGAAGACGATTTGGCTGCCCAGAAATCTGGGTGGTATCCCAACGATCCGTCCAGAGGCCGGTGAGCGGGTCGAGGTACCGAAGCTCAAAGCTCTCGATATCTTCGGCAAGAACAGCGGTCGTGCCGCCCCGACGGGGCTCCAAATCTATCGGCGTCTGTTCACGCCGAATCAAATCCTTCTTCCCCTCGACGGCGGGATCGTCCACCACCGCATACCCCACCTCAGCCTGGTCCGATTCCTTCGCATCGCGGTCGAGACGACGATGGGCAAACGAAGCAAAATCGACACGATCAAACTGGGTAGAATCCTCCCCGACAAACGCCGTAATACGCGTCTGTTGAGAGACGACAAGCGGCTGGTGACCGGTCAAGAACGCGGAAGAAAACTCGCGAACCATACGGGCGATCGCTTGGCGCCCCTGGCGAGCGCGATCGGCACGTAACGCCTCGCCCCGCCGGCCGCGAGCGAGGGAATCGAAGGCGCCGTAGATGAGAAGCGCCATCATGGCCACGATCGCTACGGAAACGATGACCTCGAGGAGCGTCATCGCACGCAAGCCACGACGTTGGGGCGACCGAACGGAGGAAGTCATCGTCCCCCCAGCGGGCTCGGTGTGATCCCGTTGAGAGGGCTCGCGTTCGTCCCCCCGGTGCCAGTCGCCGCGCCATTTGCGCCAGGAAAGCCAGGGAGACCGCCGTCAGGATCGAGGGCCCCCGCGGCCAATCCGGCGCGCTGTGGGTTCGTCACGAACTGGGTAAGCTCAAATTCGCGAGCAAGCGCCCCTTCCTTCCAGCGGACTGTAACCGTCACACGTCGAATACTCGCCTCAAACACCGGCTTCAAACCGGGATAAACGAGGCCGAAGACCATATCGAGCATGCCGGTCATTCCGGCGCCCCCCTGCTGCCCCTGAAGTGCAGCGCCAAGCCCAGCGATGCCTGCGTCGGGATTCAAATCGAGGGGGCCAGAGCCGATGCCCGGAGCGCCCCCATCGCCGCCAAAAAGCGGTCCGCTTAGGTTCAGGCTGCCACCATCGGGGGACGACAGCGGTGGGTTCGGGAGCTCAACGCGGAGCACCTTCCAATCACAGGTGAAATCATCGCGGTCGGTGCCGTCGCAGCAGGGCCGCCCCTCTTCGTTCACGTCGGTCTCCGAATACCCGCGTTTGAGCAGGTCCTCTTCGACCTCCGTCATTTTGCAGCGGCCAAGCGCCGTCGCGATCGCGGTGTGGCGCCCGGTCCGATTCGACGCGGCGAGTCCCCCCTGGGCCGAGAGAATGACCGTCAGCGCGAGGCCGAGGATCGCAATTGCGATCATGACTTCAAGCAGCGAAAACGCTGCCTGCCCGACTCGGCGTCTCGTCGCGGACATCAGAGGCCCCCCGGTGCGGTGCGCTCGGAGGCCTCTTCGTCGGTCGTCGGATGGGTGAGGGCAACCTCGCCTTTCTTCACGGAGACTGCGCCGGTCAATGGGGCTACCCCCAAGGAAAGCACGTCCGTTTCATTCTCCGCATCTGCGTCGCCCAAACGGAGCTGAATCTGTGCGCGCTCGGTTTGCCCACCCGGCCAAAAGTACAGGTAGGCGCGCCCCTGGGCGACGGGCGCGTCGTCGTGGTCAGTCTCGATGCGCCGAAAATGGATATTTCTCGGCAACTTGCGCGGGCCCTTGCCGCTACCGCCGGTAACCGCAAAGCCAGTTTCCGTCACCATCTTGAACGTCGGTCGTGCGACCTTCGGACCCGACGAATAGCGTTGAGCCTCCGCGAGGGCGCTTGCCTCAACGTTCGTCGCTGCAGCGGCCCCCCCGGTAGAATCCTTCGATTGAACGAGCATCGGGGCGTCCCCCTCTTCCAACCAGAAGGCGCTCTCCTCCAAGTCAAAGACCAACCGAACCGGCTTTGAAGTCGCCGACGCGCGCGCGAACGCAACGCGGAC
>JAAFHJ010000003.1 GCA_013298325.1 Myxococcales bacterium
ATGCGGATCGGAAAGCGCTCCTCCGCGAACTTTCCGGAAAAGTGGGGGACTGCCGCACCAGCGAGCGCCTCGGAGCGATCCTCGACGCGGCGAATACCGCAGCGAAAACGCGCTTTTTGGGCCCCAGTCAAAGCGGGCCAATGGCCCTTGGCGAAGCGGCGGCGATGGCGATCAATCCGACGACCGAGAACGCCGATCCGGTGGAAGATGCACGCTTTCGGGCCGCCGTCGCGACGATGACCACAACCCTCGGCAAGCGAGGCGAGCGCTACCGACAAACCCTTGAAGCGCATCTTTTTCCGGCAGCAACGCCGAGTACCGCCGCCGGGCTCTTGCGCGCCTCCCTCCTTCGCGGGTGGGTTCCGCTCGTCGATGGCCACGGAAATTGGGCACCGACGAGCGAGTCGACGAGCATCTACGACACCGACCTGACCGACGACGTCACGCCGCGCCTCTTTGAGCGCGCCACCGGAACGCTGGGGGGTGCGCGGCTCGACAGTGGTGCACGCGCCCCGCTCGTCGATGGCGATGTGCTCGTGGCCGTCGAGCCGGGGACCGTCGCGCCATCCCCAGCGATTTTCCTTGCGGGGCTCTCGCCGGAGTCCCTCGATGAAGTCGCCGTCGCCGCCTTCGCCGACCGCGCCGTCGTCGCTGTCCCCGCCCTCTGGATCCACGACGGCAAGCTCGTCCGCGGCGTGATTCCGCGACCGAAGCCGGGTCCCGACGGGAAAGATGCACCCTACACGCTCCCCCATCGCGACCTCCCCTGGGGGGATCAGCGCCTCTTGCTGGTGACCGTGCGTGATGTACACGACGAATTTGGCAAGGATTTACGAGCACTTATCCGCAAGGAGCGCCTAAAGAGCCCCGCGCTCGCCGGCATCATCCTCGACCTGCGTGGCAACGGCGGCGGCTCCATGGATGGCGCCATTGAAGCGCTCGCCGCCTTCCTGCCCGACGTCCCGCTCTTTCCGCTCGAGAGCCGCCACGAAGAAGCGGTCTCCGTCGATCGCACCGAGACGCCCCCCGCCGCCGAACAGTGGGCCGGGCCCGTCGCCACGCTCGTCGACCACGACACCGCAAGCGCCGCAGAAATGCTCGCCGGAGCCCTCGACGCCTACCGCCGCGGCCCGGTGATCGGGACGACGACCTTTGGGAAAGGGTGCGTCCAATCCTTCGAAGACGACGGCGCGCGCCCACCCAATTCGGTCGGCGCCTTCCGCCTCACGACCTACCTCTACGCGCTCCCCGACGGTCGCCCCGTCCAGCGGCGCGGCCTCGTGCCGACGATCCCCTTCCCCTTCGTCGTCGAGGGGGCCATCGAAACCGAAGCCGACACACCGGCGGCGCCGCCCAGCTTTATCGGCCCCGATGTTCGCGAAAAGACAGCGATCGGACGCGCAGTCCCCTTCCCGGCCCCCGGCGCGAGCTTCCTCGAAACGTGCCTCGCCGCCCTCCCAGACGCCGGCGCGAGCAAGGTCGACGACGCGACCTGCAAAGCCCTCGCGCTGCTCGCCCCCCGCCCGCCGAAAAAACGCTAGCGCACGAGCAGGCCGTGGCCGATCTTCGCAACCAGGGCGAGGACCGCCGCGACGATCGCGTAGCGGACGACGACGGCGCCCCCTTTCACAGCCACCCGCGCGCCGACGAGCGAGCCGACGATGCTCGCGGCCGCCATCGGCAACGCGATCGAAAAGCGCACATTCCCTTGAAAGAGGGCGAGCGAAAATGCCGTCAAGTTCGATGCAAAATTAGCAACCTTCGCATTTCCCGAAGCACGAACGACGCCGTCGCCAAAAAAGCGCTCGTAGCCGATCGCCAGCAGCGTCCCCGTCCCGGGACCGAAGAACCCGTCGTAGGTTCCGAGAAGGCAGGCAAAGCCGGCGAGCAGAAAACCGTTTTGTTCTTCGATCCACGCTCGAGGACGAGGAACAAGCTGCTGATTTACCTCAGGCACTTCGGCTTCCGTCGGGGACGGCGCGCGCTTCGGAAGGAAGAGCGTCCCCAGCGCGGCGACGAGAAGCACCAAACAGAGCGGCTCGAGGGTCTTCTTGTCGAGGAGGCTTTGAAGAAAGGCCCCAAACAATCCGCCAACGCCCGCCGCAACAAACGCAGGAAGCGCACGCGGTCGGTCGATTTCTCCGCGCGCAGCAAACCCATATACCGAGCTCGCCGCGCCGAAGACCGCCTGCCCTTTGTTCGTCCCGAGGGCGAGCGGCGTCGGCAGTCCCGTCGCCATCAGCAACGGCACGGTGATGAGGCCTCCACCGCCGGCGATCGAGTTGATGAAGCCGGCGACGAAGGCCCCTACCGCGAGCTCGGCGATGAGCGTCGGCGAAGGGGCGAGGAGGGCGGCGATCACGACGTGAGCGCTGCGAGCTCGCCGGCGACGAGGGCGGCGTCGTGGGCGACCTTCGCCGCAGCAGCATCGCGTTCCGCCTGAGCTTTCTTGGCGGCGGCACAGGAGCGCATCGTCGAAAGGTCGGTCAGCGGGGCGAGGGTTCCGTCCTCCAGACGGGCGCCGAGGGCGGTCCGGACCGCCTGCCAGGGGATCTCGGCTTCCGGGCGTTCAAAGAGGACGCTGAGTACCTCGGTGAGCTTTGCAGAACCGTTCTGATCGGTCCCGATCGCGAGATGGATCGCGTGGAAATCGCCCACGAGACCGGCCTTTGAAAAGATCGCGCGCGCAGCATCATCGGGCATCCGTTCGAGGCGCTCGACGTAGCGCTTCACGTCGAGCTTCTTCCCAATCCCTGCGAACTTACCCGGCTTTCCACTTCCACCAGCTTCCTCACCGCCACGAATCAAATAAGCATGTTCGCGGGCAGAAAAGTGGGCGAGCGCCGCATCGACCACGTCATCATTGAGGAAACTACGCGGAATTGCAAACAGGTATTCAGCGCTATCGACGACCTTCGACAACGGCGGATCTTCCGCGTCGAGCTTCGCGGCGGCGAAGAACCGGATCCCCTCGGCGGAGGCGGCGGTGAGCTGGGCGGCGATGGCGTCCGGGTCGACGTCAGCGGTCAGCTTGAGGTCGACCGCCTCACAAAGGCTCGCGACGCCAAGGGAGAGCGCCGGGCCGAAGACCATGTCCGGCTTGGGGTGGAAGCCCTGTGTATAATACATAGGAACGTCGATGCGACGGAAGGTCCGCGGGAGGGCGCGGATGACGTCCAGGTGCCCCAAGAAGGCGGAAGGACCGCTCTTTTCGTAGAGGAACCGGTAACGGCGCGCCTCGCCTTGCACGAAGGAGGCGGGCGCCTTGTGCTGACGCTTCGGCTGGACGACGGGGAGCGGAGCCGGCGCCCGCGGGGCCTCCGCGCCGAGCTTTTTCAAATAAACAAGACGCTCATTTTTCATCGCCGACAAGTCGCAGGCGACGCCGCAATCGTAACAAACGAGTCGTCGCGTATCGGCTTCGGCATCTTGAAGGTTCGTGTGCTGGACGAACATCCCGGCGACCTTCCCGCACGGCGGCGACAAGCGGCTTTTCAGCGCCTTCCGGTATTCGGAAAGGAGGAAGCCCTCCTCCAGGCCGACGTCGATATGGTCCCAGGAGAGGCGCGCGGTCACCGGGAGGGTGCCGAGCCAAACGTGCGGATCGATCCCATGGATTTGAAAGGCTTCTTCCCAGATCGAAAGCTTGAGATGGTCGTCCCAGGAGTCGAAGCGCGCTCCGTTTTTGTAGGCGGTCACGAGGACGTCCGACAGGCGCCGATCGCCGCGCGCATAGACCGCTTCGAGCCAGCTCGTCCGCGAGTCGTGGGTCTTGAGTTCGACGCCGCGGGCGAGGCGCGCCTCCTCCCGGAGCCACTTCTGCTTCTCAACAACCGTATCGTAGGTGTCCATCGCCGCCCACTGAAAGGGCGTATGAGGCTTCGGTACGTGGGTCGATACACTCACCGTCACCGTCGGCGTCCCCGGATGATTGATTCGCGCCTTCGCTGCGCGCCCAATCTCGCGCGTCCGTTTGCCGACGCGGACGATCTCGCGGACGTCGCTCTCCTCCTCGGTCGGCAGGCCGATCATGAAGTAGAGCTTCATGTCGTTCCAACCACGCGAAAAGACACGGTCTGCCGTCTCGTGGAGCTGCTCTTCGGTGACGTTCTTGTTCACCACGTCGCGCATCCGCTGGCTGCCCGCCTCGGGGGCGAAGGTCACCCCGCTCGCGCGGACCCGCTGCATGTCGTCGAGGACGTTCTCCTCGAGCCCGTAGGCGCGGAGACTGCTGACGCCGAGGGAGACCTTTTCCGGCGCGAGCTTGTCGACGACCTTTTTGACAAGCGGCGCGATGCAGGAATAGTCGGCCGTTGAAAGCGACGTGAGAGAGACCTCGTCGTACCCGCTCTTTTTGACCGCTTCGAGGACCGTTTCGACGATTTGATCAGGGTCGCGCTCACGAACCGGGCGATAGATCATCCCCGCCTGGCAAAAGCGGCACCCTTCCGTGCAGCCGCGGGCGATTTCGATGCTCATCCGCTCGAAAATCGCCTCCGGTCCGCCGACGGGGCCGGTCGCCGGGAACGGGAACTTGTTGAGGTCGTCGACGAGGGTCCGCACGATCGGAAACGGCAATGCCGGGTCGCTCGGGCGCTTGACGACGTGGAAGCCGGTCTGGGGCTCAACCTCGGTTTCGTAGAGGCTCGGCACATAGACGCCGCGGAGCCCGGCGAGGGCCCGAAGACGCTCATTTCGCGGTTTTCCTTCGCGTTTTAGCCGCGTCCAAAGGAGGGCGACCTCGGTCATACGCTCCTCGCCGTCGCCGATGACGATTGCATCGAGGATCGTCGCGATCGGCTCCGAGTGCGTCGCCGATGGGCCGCCAGCGAGGACGAGCGGGTCGCCGTCGGCGCGCTCGGCGGTCGTCAGCGGGATGCCGCCGAGTTCGAGGAGCGTGAGGATATTGGTGTAGGTCAGCTCAAACTGGAGCGAGACGCCGACGACGTCGAAATCTTTGAGCGGGCGCGCACTCTCAAGCGAGAGAAGCGGCAGCCCGCGCGCGCGTAGTTCGCGGTCCATATCGACCCAGGGAACAAACGCCCTTTCGGCGATCGTTCGCGGGTCATCATTAAGAATTTTGTAGAGAATCTTAAAGCCAAGATGGCTCATCCCGATGTCGTAGATATCGGGAAAGGCGAGGCAGACGCGCGCCGGCGGATGGCCGTCTGGGCCGAGATCCCAATCGCGCGCCGCCGAGCCGTACTCGCCACCAAGGTAACGCGCCGGCTTGTCGACCTTGTGGACGAAGGTCGCATAGGGGTGCGGGGCGCGCGCAAGAGTCGTCATGGCGGCGGCTCTTACTCGGGATTTTCCCTGGCGCGCAAACGGTGCGCGACGTTCACGCCCTTCACCCCTGCGAGACGGTCAGCGGCCCCCCTCCGGCTTGCACTGGCTGTCGCAGCCGTCGCCGAGGATCGAGTTCCCGTCGTCGCAGGCCTCGCCGGCCGCCGTGTCGAGGATGCCATCGCCGCAGAACGGCCCCCGCGACTTGCAGTCGGCCGCACATTTTCCGTAGGCGCCGGTGTTGTTGGCGGTGCCGTCGTCGCAGATTTCGTCGGGGGTGCGGATGCCGTCCCCGCAATTCGACACGCAGGCCGACTTCGCCTTCTCAAAGCCGCCAAGGGTGACTTTGTAGTTCGACTCGGTTGTGTGGCGCTCCGCCTGGAAGAGCGCGACTTCATAGATTTTATCGACAACGAGACCGAGGTCGGTCGCCTTCTGACCGGCGAGCGTGACCGAACCGTCTTGCGCCGAGTGGACGCCGCCAATGTCGACCGCCAGCCGATTGTTGATGAAGACCCAGACGTCGTCATCGCCGCGGAACGTCAGGACTTCGCCCCCCTTGTAGGTGAACCAGTACCGAAATTCGCTTGTAAACGCGTAGTTATGCGACGCTCCCTGCTTGCCGAACGTCTCCGCGTCACGGCGGTCGAGGGGGAAGAAGCCGCCATCGACCGTGGCAAACGGCCCGTAGTCGGTCGGCCCGTCGCTCTGGCTGTCAAACACGTAGGCGTTCGCGCCGCTCTTCCGGAGCTTCAAGACGTCGTAGACGGTCTTGTTGAACGCCGGAGTATCTCGATACCATTGAGAAAATGTCGCCGCCGAGGTGATTTTGCTCGGCGCCCCCAGAAGGACCGGCTTTCGGTCGACGTCGAGCTGGTTCTGGACCATCCCCGAGAGCGCTCCGTTCACGTTCTCAAAGTCAGGATGGCCGCCCGCCGTCCCGTTGTACTTAAAATCACGATAAATAATAGGGACTTCAAGCAAATTCGCGAGTGCCGCGATCTGCTCGGTGCAGGCGAAGCCGGCCTCGATGGCGCACGTCGAGGAGCATCCGTCGCCGTCGCGGAGGTTGCCGTCGTCGCAGGCTTCGTTCGGGAGCTTCTGGCCGTCGCCGCAGACCGCCTGGCAGGTGCCGTTGACGCAGACCGGATCGAGGGTGCAGGTCGGCGAGCAGCCGTCGTAGGGGGCGACGTTCGAGTCGTCGCATTGCTCGGAGCCCTCCTTTTTCCCATCACCGCACGTCGTTTTTCGGCAGCCGGCGGCGTCGCAGGCGTAGCCCGCCTCGACCTGGCAGGTCGCCGAGCAGCCGTCGCCACCGGTCGGATTGCCGTCGTCGCACTGCTCGGAGCCGGCGATGATGCGGTCGCCACACTCTTTCGCGAGGCAAGCAAGTCCAACAGTTGTGCATAGATAGCCGGGCGCGACTTGGCAGCTCGCCGAACAGCCGTCGCCGTCTTTCGCGTTCCCGTCGTCGCACCCCTCCCCTTTTTCGAGGCGAGCATTTCCGCAGAGAGGGCCGCCGCTCCCGTCGGTGTTGGAGCCGGTCGAACTGTCCCCCAGGTTGAGGCCGCTGTCGTTGCCCGGCGCGGTGGCGTCGGGGCCGTCAGTCGTCGTGGAGGCCGAGCCGCAGCCGACGCCGTAGGTAACCCCAGGAAGAATGGCGAGAAACAGGATGCCGAGGAGCGGCAATCGCGAGGAAGTCTTTTGCATGGGTAGGCCTCTTTGGGGGGGACGACGCGGTCCGCTTGCGAGGCGGAAGTCTACGAGAAATCAGCCTCTTGGCGGCAACTTCTCGCGGAATTTGTGGACGATCCGCTCGGCTCGGTCGACGGCGCCCCGCCAGGCTGCCATAACCGGAGCATGCAGGCGAAGCGCGCAGTCCCCCAGGGAGAAAGCGCGCCGGACCTTGGCGACATCGCCGACGTCCCGGCGGCGGTCGTCTGCGCGCGCTGCGGAGACCCCGAATGTGCCGGCTGCGCGCCCAGCGAGCTCACCCGCTCGGGGATCGTCACCGTCGTCCCCTGGGAGCGACCAGGCGGCTTCTTGGAGCGCCTTTGGGGCACTGCGCGCCTATCGAGCGTGGAGGCGGCCGGTTTCTTTTCCGTACTCCCCGACGGGCCCCTCGGCCCTGCCCTCCGTTTCGCCCTCGCCGCAGAGACGATCGCAGCCACGTTTGCCGTCGCGCCGTTCGTCGCGTTCTTTTTCCTGCTCCCCGGCGTCGCGTCGCGGTTCCTGGAAGACGCCGGCTTCCGCGGGTGGGTCCTCCGCGGCGCTTTTCTTGCAATTTCGGGCCTTACTGTGCTCCTCGTGACCGCCCACGCGGGCCACGGCGCCGCCCTCGAACTCGGCGCTCGCCGGAGTGGGGTCCGCGGTTCGTGGACGCGCGCACTCCGCTTCGGTTTCTACGCGTGTGGCTGGGACCTCGTCGTCGGCCTGCTCGGGGTGCTCGTCTTCGGCGCCAAGAACGGGCCCCGCGGGGCCGCCGAGGCGGTCCTCTTGGGGCGCGGCTTGCCGACGCGAGCCACCCTCGCATTTCTTGAGGCATCGTCTGGACTTACCGGCGATGCTGCAAAGCCGGCCCTCCGAACGAGCTACGTCGTCGCCGCGCTCGTGACGGTCGTCTCCGCGCTCACCATTTGCGCCGCGAGCGCTTGGGCACTTTTCGGGTAATTTCCGACGCCTGGGAACTTCTTTCCACCATCTCTGTCGCGCCCCTCATGCTCCTCGGGTACCCTGTCGGCGCCGTGTCCCTCCTCGCATGCCCCTTTTGCCGTGACGTCTTCGCACGCGGCGAGGAAAAACGCTGCCCCCACTGCGACATCGCGCTGCGCCCCTTCGAGTCGCTTCCGCTCTCCGAAGACGCGCGCCAAGAAGGTGGAACCTACACCCTTCCTGAGCACGAAACCCTCGACGTCCTCTACCTCGGTCGCGGCCGCGGCGTTCTCCTCGGGCTTGGGCTCCTCGGGCTCGGCCTCTTCTTCGCCAATTGGGCGACGCTCACGATGCCCTTTGATGCGACGTTCAGCGGCATGGACTTCGCGAAGCGCATGGGCTGGCCCTGGGCGGCGCTCGCTGCGTGGCTTGTGCTTGTGCCGACGACGCTATCTCGCCGTTCCATCGTGCAAATGGTCCGCGCCCGCGTCCCCGCCGCCTTCCTGGCCGCAATCCCGGCGGTCACGATGGGGCTGCTCCGTTACTTCCCGCCCAAAGCCGGCTACCTGCCGATCCACGTCACCTTTGAATGGCCCTTTTGGGCAAGCGTGGCGACGAGCGTCGCGGCGATCATTGCCGCTTTCCGCTTCGGTGGGCGCATCGACATCCTTCAAGCGTCCAAAGAATCGTCGCTCTCTTCGAAGGGGCAAACGCTCCACTGAGCGCCGTTGTATTTCGCAGCGAACGCAAGTAGGCGCAACGCCATGACGCTGCACACGACGCCGCTACTCGCCACCGAAGAGGCCCTAGCGGCGTTTTTTGCCGGCTACCCCGGCTGGGCCGCGACGACGGCGAACGGGGCTCCGGCGATCGGAAAAGACTATGTCTTCGCTGACTTTTCCGCGGCAATGGGCTTCGCGGTTCGCGTCGGTCTCTACGCAGAACGCCACGACCACCACCCCGATTTGACGGTGAGCTGGGGCAAAGTTCGCGTCGTCTGGTCGACCCACGACGTCGCCGGCATTTCCGACAAAGACCTCGCGGCTGCCGACGCCTGCGACAACCTCTGAGCGACCGCGCGTGTCTGGAAAAAAGAAGGACCACGCCACCGACGAAACGCTCCTCGCCGCGCGCAAGGAGCTCGCGAAGTGGATTGCCGACGAACTGGGAATCGCGGACGTGCCTGCCCTTGGAGAGGCGCTGACCCACGCAAGTTACGCCCACGAGCACGGCGGCGGAGGCGACTACCAACGCCTTGAATTCCTTGGCGATGCGGTACTGCAGCTTTGTGCGAGCGAGCTGCTCTTCGCCCGCCATCCCGAGGCCGATGAAGGGGCTCTCACACGCATTCGACGCGACATGGTCAGCGCCGGGGCGCTTGCGCGTTTCGCCGCGGTCCATCGTTTTGGCGAGGCGGTAGCCCTCGGTCGCGGGAAACGCCAGGAGGGCGTGAACGAGAAGATTCTCGCGAACGTCGCCGAGTCGGTCCTTGCGGCGATCTATCTCGCTGGCGGCCTCGAGGCAGCGCGCCGCTACACCGACGCGGTCGCGGCAACTGCGTTTGCCGATGGCGGCGCTGTCGGCGAACGGGACCCGAAAGAGGCGCTCCAAGAATGGAGCCAACGGGCCAAAAAAGGGCTCCCCGAATACCTGGTCGTCGCCGTCGATGAGGCGGGAAATCCTACAGAAACGCGCGTCCGCGGCTACCGGGCTACCGTTTCCCTTGCGGGAGAAGCGCTAGGGAACGGCGAAGGTGCAACGAAACAACGGGCCGAGCGAGCGGCAGCCACGATTGCCCTTGAGCGCGTGCCGCGGACCGGTCTGTCTGAGCGGCCCCCCGCCACCTAAGCGGGCAGACGGTCACGGTTTTTGGGTCGGAAGCGGGATTGCCCCCGGTGCAGAACGCTTCGAATCCGAGACCGTAGGCGGAGCGACGATGTCGATCACCTCAACTTTTTCCGGATGGAAATCGGTGAGATAGCGTTTCCGAAGGTCTGCGATCAAATCCGATTTCGCCTTCGCGTCGTTCTCACGCCCGAGCACCGTTCGAATCTGCGTTTTCGCCTCGTCGAGGGGCCGCTTCGTTGCCGGAATCGACCCGCGGCGCCAGACAATCGCGAACTTGTCCCCTTCGGCAACCGGCTCTTTGCCGATTTCGCCGTCGGCCAATTTGGCGGCCGCCGCATAGATCGCCGCATCGACGGAAACCCCCGCCTCCGTCGATTTGCCATCGGGAAACAGGAACCCGAGCGAACCGCCGCGAAGATTGGACCCCTTATCGAGGCTTTTTTCGCGGGCAACGTCGTTCCACGTCGCAAGCTTTCCGCCGCCGTCTTGGAGGCTCTTTGCGAGCGCCACCGCCTCTTCTTTGGTGGCTACAAGAATGCGCTGGACGGAAATTCGGAGCGGCGCATCAAAGTCGCTTCGGTGGCCTTCGTACCAAGCGGCAACTTCCGCGTCGGTTAATGCGGTCTTTCCGGTGTCATGGAGGGCACGGAGGAGCGCATTCGCCTTGGCGCGGGCCAAATCAAAGCGGATCCGAAGGGGGGCATCGAGTTTCTCATCGACGGCTGCCCGCTCAAGGAGCGCATCGCCAATCACAACGTCCTTAAGGAAGGTTCGCAGCGCCTCCGCGGGATCCTTCCCGAACATTTCATACTGGTAGCGCGGGACTTCCGCAAAGCGACCGCGAAGCGTCTCGACGTCAATCGCGATTCCAGTGCCCTTCGCCACGATGCGAGAATCGGCTTCCGCTTTGGCGCTTCCGGATACGCTTGCCGTCGGTAAAGGGGCGGGCGTAGCCATCGCGATCCCTGCGGCACCGACGAGAGAAGCGGCCGCAAAAACAGAGGCCACAAAATGAAAACGACGGAGCGGCATAGCCCGAAGGCTCTACCGCTCCGTCGATGAAAGGGTCAAGCGCCCTTCTTGGCCTTCGGTGCCTTCGGCGCTGCGCCGGCGGCGACCTTCTTCGCGGGACGACCGCGGCGGGGCTGAGCGCCTTCAACGCCGGCCGCCTCGAGGGAGTCGGCGGAGATACCGACAAAGCGGTAGGTCTCCGGGCGGAAGTTGTAGGCCTGGTGAAGCTGCTTCACGACTTCGATGAGCGCTTCGCCGGTGACGCCCGGCTTGCGAACCTTGACGAGCTTCTTGAGCGCGCCGAGGGTCTCGCCGAGTTCCATCAATTCTTCGACGCGAACGAGAACGTCGAGCGGCTTGAGCTCCTTGTTCCCACCGGCGGAGCCGGCTTCGAGTTCCTGAAGAAGACGCTGACGGCGCTTTTCGGTACGCCCGTCGAGCTGGACCGCGGAGGAGCCGCGACCGCCGAGGACGTCATTGAACAAACGGCCGGCGCGACGCTTGGCAATCGCTTCCGGGGAGCCACGACGATTCTGAGCCTTGCTGGTATTCTTAGCCACTGTTTTCACCTCTTGGCGCGCCATCTTGCACAACGAGTTCGAATCCGTCAATCAGTGTTGTCGTCGGTGATGACATTTTTTTTTCCACAGGCAGTCCCGGTTTCGGCAGGCGGGCGAGGGAGGACTCGGCGACAAGCAGTGCTCCTTCTGCGCAACGCTCGGTGACGCCACTTGGGACAACAGTCCTGATTCTCACCCCGCCCAACGCCGCTGGAGCGTCGTAGACCGGGACGCGTCAATCGGAGTTCGCCCGCCCGCTACGGTGCCCGCGCCAAGGAACTCGGCGTTCGTCCTTCCCGGAGAAGGGCGGGTTTGCATCGGTCTCCGTGCCATCTTCTGGCGATCCCACGGACGCAACTTCGCCGGCGTATACCCGTCACAACTTATTGATTACACCGCTTTTTCACCAGCACGACCTCAATACAGTTCGGCGAAGTGGGTGGCCCTCCCAGCATCAGAAGTGAACCTCGATGGGGCCTGAAATCGACCGCCGACCGCGGAGGCTTCGCCGATGGTAGGCCGACGCGCAGTCGATCGCTTGCTCGATACAGGCGGAGAAGAACCGCCGCTGAGTCGCCGCAGGCGGACGCAAGAAGTGCGCGGCGTTCTCCGCGAGGGACGCCAGCTCCAGCGAGCGGCTCTCAACACGCGACGAGAAACTCCAATCGACGTTTGCCGCTAGCGACCGCGGAGCGCGAGGACGACCATCCCAAGAAGAGCGAGCACAATCGCCCAAAAGAGCAGGTGGCGAAGCGGTGAGCGTTCACGGGCGACGACGCGCCGTCCACGACGCCGGGCATCTTCTTCGTCGATTTCCGCCTGTTCGTCGTCATCTACCTCGTCAAACCCGGCGAGCGCCGCGGCATGATGCGCGAACTCGTGACGAACGGTTTCTTCGAGTTCCTCGTGCCAGTCGGCGCCCTCCTCGGTGGCCTCGGCGGCAACCGCGCGAAAAGAGCGCGTGTAGAGAGTCACGATCGGCGGGAGGCCGTCGACGCTTGGACGATAGGAACCGAGAAGTGGAACGCCAGCAGCATCGACCGCCGGTATTCCAGCGTCGACACGAAAGGCGACCGGCGGACGGGGCACGATTGCCCCCTCTGCGTGCTCGGCATCAGCGGCCAAAAAGGGGGCCGCTACCCCTTCTGCGATACGCGCAAACGTCGCGTCGTCGGGGAAGCCGTTTCGGCTTGCGTCGAAGGCAGCCAGCGGCATTTCGGTGACCTCCTCGTCGAGGAATTCCCGATAGAAAGGGACTTCGACGAGGTTCGCCGCGTCGCAGGACGGGCAACGAACTTCTGCGGTCAGACGGGCCGGATAGTGGGCCGCTTGGAGGAGTTCTTCCACGGAGAGCGCGAGGATCTCGTCGCTCCGAAGGGCCTGCGCGATCGGCCCCGGCTCACTGGCATCACCAACAGCCCGAAGTCCCCAAGCATCGACAAACGCCCGTGAAAAAGCGGTGCGCCCGTCAGCGACGGCGCGCCACGCGGGGAGCAATTCGCCGACCGTCCGTTCCGCGATTCGCACATAGACCTCACCCGACTGGCCGGCGAGCAGGTGCGGGACGTCGTAAAGAAAAGGGGCATCGAGTTCATCGTCATTGAGCTCGGCGTCATCAAATGGGCCGGTGGGAAACGCGGCGCCGGGGCGTACGACGAAGCGCTTTTCGCAATTGGAGCAGGGGATCGATACGGCAGGATCATGGAGCAGACCGCGTGCCGTCGCGAGCGCTCGAAGCGCATGAAAATCGCGCGCAAGGAGCGAATCGACGCTCCGAGAGCGTCCATCGACCGTGAGTCGCCCTCGTGCGAGGCGCTCCCAATCGGCAGCCGGCCCGTGTCCCGAGCGGTCGGGCGGCCCATGGTCGGCGAGGGCAAACTCGAAGCGGCCCCCGGAAAACAGGGTGCCCCGGATGCGACGCTCGGAGTTCATGCACGCCCCGTAGCGACGACCGGTTCTGGCGCGATTCCGAGTCGCTTCACGACGACAGCATGAATGGCATAAACGGCAGGTGTCAATGCGACGGCAACCACGAGCTTAATCCCATATTCACGCCCAATCTTGGCGAAGATCCATCCCCATCGCTGGCTGGAAGACATCTGTCCAAGCTCGGAGGCTGGGTCACTCGCCGCCGCCCAGGTCCAGAAAATTACATTAATCGCAACAGTATCAACGATCTGACTGAGGAGCGTAGACCCAGTGGCGCGGAGCCAGAGGTGCTTCGAATTCGTAAGCGCCTTCCAGAACTGAAACACCTGGATATCGAGAAATTGACCGACCAAAAATGCGATCATGCTCGCAACGAAGAGCTGGGCACTTCCGCCAAAGATCTTGGCGAACTCCGCCTGCGTAAAATAACTCCGCGAGGAGATCGGGAGGGCCGTCGATGCCTGGAGGATGACCCACGCGAGGACCGCCATCGCAAACCCGAGGAGCGTCAGGAAGCGTGCCCCCCGCTTCCCGTAGAAGTCGTTCACGACGTCCGTGAGGAGGAAGGTGACTGGAAACGGCAGAATTCCCACAGAAATTTCGCCGAGCGGTGTGCGGAGCAACTTGCCGCCGATCACGTCACCGAGGACGAGACAGAGGACGAAGATCGACGCCAGCCAAATGAAGAGCTTCGTCGAAACGTCGATCCGATCAAACGCGGGAACGTCCGACGCCGGGACGGAGTTCGAGGGGGCGGGGTCGGCGTTGCGGGTGGGGGCGGTCATACGGCACTCACGATGACGGTCAACCGCCGCGGGGGTCCTTGTTCACGAGGAAATCCGACGCGAAGCGGCCATGTTGGGGAGCGAGGAGACGGGGGCATCGTCCCCCGGCGGGCCGGTGCACGGGAGCACGAGGCGGAAGCAGGCGCCACCGCTGGCTGCACGTCGATACGACAAATCGCCATCATGCTCGACGGCAATTCGCGCAGCGATCGCAAGGCCGAGGCCAGTTCCGGTCTGTTTTGTCGTTGCGTAGGGCTCAAACAAACGGTCAACAAAGGCCTCGGGGACCCCATTTCCGTCGTCTTCCACGTCAAAGACGACGCCATCAAAGCCGGCCACTGGAGCGCTGCCACCGGCTCCGGATGAACGCGACGACGGGGCGACGCGGCTCTTCGGGGCCGCCGTTCGACCGGAGATCCGTACAAGGACCTTCCGCGAGCGCCCCTCGGTACGCACCAGAGAATTTCCTGATGAAACTTCGTTCGCGTTGGCTTCTGCGACGGCATCTTGTGCATTCTGCACCAAATTCACCAAGACCTGAACGACCTGGTCCCGGTCGGCGAAAATCGTCGGCGGGTCGCCGTCGATCTGGGCCACCACCGGGATTCCTTCCTTGCCGTCGTGGAGGGTGACGACGTGATTGAGGACTTCGCGCGGATCGACGGTCGTCGGCTTCGGCGGCGGGAGGCGCGCGAAACGGGTAAATTCGCCGACGATCGTGGTGATGCGCTGGACTTCATCGAGGACCGTCCGCGTAGCTTCGTCGAAATATTCGTCGAAACGTGGGTCTTCCCGTGCGCGTAGGCGGCGCAACGTCTCGACGGCGGCGCGGATCGGCATGAGCGGATTTTTGATCTCATGGGCCACCCGCCGGGCGACTTCGCGCCACGCAGCGACACGAGACGCGGCGGCGAGCTTCCGACGGGTGGCGGCGAGATCTTCGATCATTCGATCGAAAGCTTGGGCCAGTTCGGCGATTTCTCCGGAGCCGCGCACACCGAGCGGGCGCGCCTTTTCTTCGGCAACTTTCGATGCTTCCTCGGCGAGCTGCGCCAGCGGCTTTCCAAGATTTCGCGCAAAGAGGAGGGCGAGAAGGACCGCCGCCACCGCTGCAAAACCAGATGCACCATACACAGTTCTGTCGCCACTCGCGAGCGCAGCAAGGAGGGCCGCTTCGCTCTTCGTGACGGCGAGGGAGACGGTCGTATCCCCCAACGGCAACGCGCATACGGCGCGCACCGTCCCCGGCGGATCCCGTGGGGCCGACGTGGCGAAGCTCGGGGCGACCCCGAAGGGCTTCGCGAGCCGCTCGGCGGCCGGAACCAAGTTGCGGGCCCCCAGCAGGGTGACGTCCGGGCGACCGGCGAGTCGGCACCGCACCAGCTCGGTCGGCTCCGAAGGGTCGCCGCGAAAGGCAAGTCCCGCACGGAGGTCGTTCGGCGTGCGCGGGGCGAGGCTTGCGCGGGGAGACCCTTGAATTTCCTTGGCAAATGTCGCTGGCGAGTGCGTGTGGAGTACACGTGGATCCGCAGCGATCGGGTCCCCGTCGCTGTGGAGGAGCACGAGTTCGTCGAGGTCGAAGGCGTTCCGCGTTCCGCTTACGTAGGGGCCGAGCCGGGCGACCATCCCCTCCGCCGCCGCGCGTCGGGCCGCGGGGCCAGCACTTGAGGGGGCGCGTCCTGAGGGGGGCTCCTCTCGAAGCTTCTCGGCGAGGTCCGGCGAAGCGCATGCATTCTGCAAGAGTCGTGCGTCGCGCTCCGCCTCACGCCCCAGCTCGCCGGCAATGGCGTCGCAGGCGCTGGAAAGGTCTTTGTGGAAGCGCCCGACTTCGTCGTTTCTTCGCTCTTCGCGGAGCCGATGACCGAGGAGCAGCGGCGTCGCCGCGCCGAGAAGTCCGAAGGCGAGAAAAAGCCGCAGCGCGAGCCTCATCGGCCTGCGTCAGGGCGCGCGGAGACGGAGGCGTCGAGCCCCTCCTCGACGGTGCCCGGAGGCGGAAGGGTTGGCAAACCGCCCTCTTCTGGGGCGCCACCATCCAATACTACCGGCTCGGCGACGTCCTTTGGCTCGGTACCGGCGAGGAAATTTTCATCCATGGTTTCCGGGTCATCGGCGAAGGGGAGCAATCCCGTTTTCTTGTCGACGGCGACGGTAACAATGCCAGAAGGTTTCGGAAAGTCGACGACCGGCTTCCCTTCCTCGGCCCCCTTCATGAAGGCGATCCATGGCGGGAGCGCAGTGACACCACCCGCTTCCCCCGCCCCGAGGGGGCGCCCGTCGTCAAAGCCGACCCAGCTCACGGCGACGAAATCGGGGGAAAAACCGGCAAACCACGTATCTTTCGAATCGTTGCTCGTCCCCGTCTTTCCTGCGACCGGGCGGCCAAGGCTCTTCGCACGAGTCGCCGTTCCGTGGTCGACGACGCTCTTCATCATATCGACAAGGAGCCATGCCTCGGCGTCATCCATCACCCGCTTCGGCGCGGCGCGCTCGGGGAGCGGCACTTCCTTGCCATCCGGGCCGATGATTCGCGTTACAAATCGAGGCTCTACGTAGGTTCCGAGGGTGGCGAACGTGGCGTAGGCGCCGGCGAGTTCGATCGGTTTGACCTCGTAGCTGCCAAGCGCGAGGGAGAGATCGGGTGCGAGCTTCGATTTGATTCCCAGCGCTTGGGCGAACGACACAATATTTGCTGGGCCGACGTCTTCCATGACCCGCACGGCGCCAACGTTCACCGAGTTCGCCAATACTTCGCGAAGCCGCAGCGGATCTTTCGCCGTCCACCCTTCGTAGTTTGAAGGTTTGTAATTTCCAAATGACTGCGGATTGATGTCGACCATACTCGCCGGCGTCCATCGGCGGCTCTTCAGGGCGTACCCGTAGAGGATCGGCTTAAAGGTCGATCCCGGCTGGCGTTCCGCCTGGTTGACGCGATCGAGTCCCGACGGGGCCCCTTCGTAGTTGCCGACGAGGGCAAGCACATCGCGGGTCCGTGCATCGAGCGCAACAAACGCCGCTTCGGGGCCAATTTCGAGACGAAGAGGGACCTTGTATCCCGGTTTTCCATCGGGCGGGGTGCTGTCGTTCTTTGCGTCTTTTCCATCCTTGCTTGCGGGCGGCGCAAGCAAGGACACCCGCACAAATGCCCCTGGCGGAGCAAACCCACTTGGTGCCAATTTTTGCGGATTGTAGCGCGGGTAATCGGCCAGTTTTACGACGCCGGTGACGTTACCCACCTGAACGTCAAACGTCCCCGCAGCGTCATCGGCGGCCCCCACGATGCCGACGTAGGTTCGGTAGGCTTGCGGGGCGCCTTCCCAAGGCTTTTCCCAGCGACCGAGCGGCTTCGCCTTCCCCCGCTTGTCGAGAAGCTGGGGCACCTTGAGTGGGCCGGTGAGGCCTCGACGCTTGTCGAAGGCGACCAAATTGGTGACGACGGCGTCGCGGGCGACGCGCTGGAGTTTCGGGTCGATCGTCGTCTCCACGGTGAAGCCGCCTCGCGTTGCCCGTTCTGGCTCCAAATCGTGAAGAAGTCTGCGAACGTAGCTCACCACTTCCGGCGCGAGTTCGTCGTGGGTTTCCGCGATAGCTGCAAGATGCACCGTCTCGACGCGGGCCGCTTCGAAGTCGGCCTCGGCGCCGCGAAAGAACCCCTTCGCGTTCATCTGGTCGAGGACGAAGGCGCGTCGCTCAAGGGCGCGCTTGGGGTCCTTCCGGGGGGAACAGCTCTCGGGGCAAGCGATCGTTCCTGCGAGAAGGGCCGCCTCGGCAATGGAGAGATCCTTGGCACTCTTGCCGAAGCTATCGCGTGCCGCCTCCTCGATGCCGTAACGACCACGCCCGAAGTAGATGTGGTTCAAATACAGTTCGAGGATTTCATCTTTCGACAAAGTCTGCTCGAGCCGGCGAGCAAGAAGCGCCTCACGAACTTTGCGACGGAAGGACTTTTCCGGGTCGAGAAGGACGTTCTTGACCACCTGCTGGGTGATCGTCGAGCCCCCCTGCTTCCACTTTCCGTGGCGAAGATTCACGAGCATCGCGCGAAAAATACCAATATAATTGAGACCTTCGTGCTCGTAAAAGTTGGCATCCTCTGCGGCGAGAGCGGCGAGCTTTACGTGGGGAGGAAGGTCCCCGATCGGGACGACGGTACGGCGCTCCGTGAAGACTTCGGCCAAGATGGTCTTGTCGCGGCCGAGGATCCGCGTCACCTGCGGCGGCTTATAATTACCTTTGAGTTCCTTAACTTCAGGCAGCTCTCCTTCGAGCTTTCGCACGTAGAGGGCAAGGGCGATCCCGGCACCAACCGCAAGTGCAAGCCCAAAGAGGGCGACCGTTCGAAGAACGTAAAGGGCGCGACGGAACATGCTGGGCTTGGCCGTTCGCTCCGCCCGTCGAAGAGTCGACGGTTTGCGGGGTTCCTCGGCGTCCTCGGAAACGTCGCGGACGTTCACCCGATTCCGCGCCGAAACCTCCCGGTCGCGGCGCGGAGCCGTCGCGAGAGACGGCGGGCCCACAACGACAGGCGCCTCCGCCCTCGATTTTGCGGGGTCCCTCTCCGTCGGCGCGAAGGCATCCTCCGATGGAGGCGGCGAATTCGAAGGATCTTCCGGGCGCTTCACGGCGCGGAGCGTAGTCCTATCTGAACAATTTACGCCAGAATGCGGGGATTTTGCCCGCTGTCAGTGGCGGAACAGGAGGGCCGCAGCGCCGATGCCGATGGCGAGACCGGCAAAGAAGAGCACGTAGGAAGGGATGGTCGAACGCGGGGCCGGCGCCGCCACAGGCTCCGGTGCAAGCGCCGGTGGGGCGGCGGCGAGCGCTGGCGCCGGGACCGAGCGTTGGCGAATGCCACTCTGGCCGCGAGGAACCGGCTCGGCGTCGGTCTCCGAAGAGCCGCGGAGATCGGGCAGTTTCGCGGACGCCGCCACCGAGGTCGCCGCGGGCGGGGCCGACGCAGGGAGGAGGCTGATGGAACTTGGGAGGGAAATGTCGGTCGCGAGGGCGAGGAGCGCATCGCCGAACTCGGCTGCAGACGAGAAGCGATCCTCGGGCCGCTTCGCGAGCGCGCGCTCAACGAGTTGAACGAGCGCCTTCGGGAACTTGAGTCCGTCGACGCGCTCGTCGAGGGGGATCGGCGGGGCCGAAGCGTGCATCTTCAAGAAATCGTTGGGAGAACGAGCGTCGAAGGGCAGCTTCCCCGTTAAGGTTTCGTAGAGAATCACAGCAAGCGCATAGACGTCGCTCGCCGGGCTGAGCGGGAGCGCCTGCGCCTGCTCCGGGCTCATGAACTCGGGCGTTCCGAAGACCATCCCCTCCTTCGTGAGCTGGATCGATTCGGGGCCGACCTCCCTCGGTGAGACCTTCGCGAGACCGAAATCGAGAACCTTCACGAAGTCGTTCGTCGGCCCCTTCGCACAAACGAATAAGTTCTCCGGCTTCAAATCCCGATGAATGATCCCGGATAGGTGTGCCTCATCGAGCGCGAAGGCGGCCTGCGCAACGATCCGGAGGGCGCGGGCCGGAGCCAAGGGACCGCTGCTTCGGACGACGCCGTGAAGGTTCTTCCCCTCCAAGAGCTCCATCACGATGCAGAGTACACCCTCTTCAATTTCGCCAAAGTGTAGGACTCGGACGGTATTCGGGTGGGACAGGTGACTCATCGCTCGCGCCTCGCGGCGGAAGCGTGCGGCGAGGTCTTGACGGCCGGTAAGGCGCGCGTGGAGCACCTTCACAGCGACGAAGCGGTTCATCTCCGGCTGGAAGGCCTTGTAGACCGCGCCCATTCCGCCCGCGCCGATGCGCTCCTGAATCTCGTATTGAGCGTCGAAAATCGTCTTGCCGATAAATGGATCGGCACGGCCCGCCGACGCGCCAGTTGCGCCTGCACTCGTCGTCGGGGAAGGGTCGGCGGTCGCCATGCGGTTTGCCTACTACAGCCACAGCGCGGTGCACTGTCAAACCCAGAATCTCACGCTATCGTCGGTGCCATGCCTGCCCCCGTGCTTCTCGCTCCACTCCTCGCATCCTTCCGGCACGGCTTCAGCCTTCGGAGCGCGCAGGTGCCGACCGACCACACGTTCGAAGCGCCAGAACGCGCGGCGGCTCTCGTCGCCTTCCGGGCGGCAACCGGCCTTGGCGCAGTCCGGCAGACGAAGCAGGTCCATGGCGCCACCATTGTCGAAGGCTCGGCGAGCACCGAGCAGACGGAAGCGGACGGACTTCTTTCATTTCCTGGTGGCTCCGCCGTCGGTGTACGCACCGCCGACTGCGTGCCGATCCTCCTGGCCGATCGGGTTTCCGGGGCGGTCGCTGCCGTTCACGCCGGTTGGCGAGGCGTTGTCGCCGGGATCGCGCCCGCGGCGGTCGCTGGACTCGGTAGCCGCCCGGGCAGCATCCTGGCGGCGATCGGCCCCGCGATCGGGCCCTGCTGCTTCGAGGTTGGCCTTGAGGTCGTCGACGCACTCGTCGACGGCGGGGCGATGCCGGAAGATCGTCGCTTCGCGAATGGACGATCGGGTGCCGGGAAACCGCTCGTCGATCTCCGGGCATGCGTCGCCTTTCAATTGGAGAAAAATGGGATTTCAAAGGCAGCAATTGCGCTCGTAGGCGGCTGTACCTACTGCGATGCCCAGTACCATTCCTTCCGGAGGGACGGCGCCGCCTCTGGAAGGATGCTAGCTGCGATCGCTCCAAATTCTTGAAATACTACTATTTAACGCGAAAGAAGACCGCAAGTAGCGCCACAACAACGGCAATCCCAGCGATCACCCACGGAAGAATGGGGCCACGTGGTGGGGGCGGCGGGGCGAGAGAGATTTGTAGGGCGGAAATACGCGGGAGCGAGCGACTTGCGCGTGAAGGTTCCGAGGACCGTAGGGGCCCCGGCGGCTCGCTCCGCGCGCCATTCCGGCGTGCCGCCTCCAGCTCAGCGTCATGGCTGGAAACCGGCATTGAACCGCTCGCAGGTCGCGCGGATGGGGCGGGGAGTTCGAGGGCCGCCACCGGAACGTCGATCGGAGGCGAGGAAGGCCGCGCCGCCAGCGATGACGGAACCTGCGAAAGAAGCGATGGAATTGGCCGAACCGTCCCCGGTGGCAAGAGCGATGGAACCGGGCGACGGGCGACGGGCTCTAGCGGCGGAAGCACGCCCCTCGGTTCGCCCGCGTCGGCCGCGACGACTTCGGGCGAGGGCGGCGGGAAACTAAAATTCGGAAGATTTTCTGGAAGATTCAAAGAGAGTAAAAGCTCAGCACTTTGACTCTTTGTATCAATTTTTCCAGCGACACTCGCCGAGACAGGATCGGAGATCACGCGCGCAGACTCGGGCGGCTCCGAGAGCGGTGCGGCCGGTGTTGAACGCGTTCGTGAAGAACTCCGCGCCGTCTCCTGCTTCGCGGACGGACGCGTATCTTGGTGGCCCCCGGCCCGAGCAAGTGCCAATAAAAATTCGGAAACATCTGAGAACCGGTCTTCGGGGCGGGGCGCCAGTGCTCGCGCGAGAGCTTCGAGAACTCCAGTCGCTCCGTCACCAGCGTCGGCGCGGCGGGCAAGAAGGAGAGTGTCGTACGGCTCCCCTTTTGCGCATTGAAGAGCGCCTCTAAGGGTCGTCGGTCGACGAAGAGGTCCCCCAAATAAGATGGCAGAAAGTACCGCAGCAAATGCAAACTGATCGGAGCGCGCGTCGGGTAGCTCTCCAGCAGCCGTCTCCGGCGCGGCATACGCCAAGTGAGAAATCGGCCGTTGCTCGGGCGGGATCCGGGCGACGAGCTCGGCGCCGACGAACCCGAGGACAGTCGCCGGTTCACAAAATAGGTTCTCGGGGCGGAGATCGCCGTGAATCACGCCCAGCCGGTGGGCGTGAACGAGAGCGTCGCCCAGGGGATCGGCCACTGCCATCATCCGCGCGCGCCGCGACGTGGCTGACGCGATGTGCCCGCCTGCTGTGAGGCTGTTCGACGGCCGATTTCTCGCCAATTCCAAGGAAAGAGGCAGGCCGGCTGGCAACAACCGGGCGACCCAGGGGACGCCGTCGTCGGTCGCGCCGTCGTCGAGGATCGGAGGGAGCGCGTGATGGTGGACCCGGGAAGTGGCGAGGCTCTCCCGTCGAAACGCAGCAGTAAGCGACGCGTCGGCGGAGAATACCGCGCGGACGACCTCAATCAGCGCACGTGCCTTCTTGCGACCGACCGCCACGTAGGTGTCGGCGATGAGCGTCGATGAAGCGCGTTCTTCCAGGGTCCACCGCCCGCAGGATGTCCCGCTGCGATCGCCGCCTCTTTCGCCGGTCGACGCCATCGGCGGCGGGGAGTACCACGACGAGGCACTCGTTGTCGTGGCCAGCGTAGTGGGGGCGGAAACTCTCATTATCTTTAGATTAGTTTGTGACCGTTCGCGACGCCCATCGCTACGGGGCATGCTACGTTTCATCCTATGGCGACGGTTTTCTCAGCACACGGCACGCGCCCCTTCGGCCTCGCAGTCGGTCTTGCCGTTTCGCTTCTCGCAGCGCTCTCCGCCTGCAGCAGCGAAGATGCCGCCCCCGCAGGCTCCCAAGCGAACGGGACCGCGTGCGTCGATGCATCGACGTGTGGAGGCGGCGTCTGCCTGGAGGGGGTCTGCCGGCCGGGGTCGGCGACTGACAAAGTCCGGAACAACGGCGAGACCGATGTCGACTGCGGGGGGACCTCGGCGCCGCCGTGTGCGACAGGCCTCGGCTGCGCGGTCGACAACGACTGCGTCGATCGGGTCTGTACCGGCGGAAAATGTGCACTCCCGAGCGGGACCGACGGACGAAAAAACGGCCAAGAAACCGACCTCGATTGCGGCGGTCCGATCGCCGCAAAATGCCCGACTGGGCTCGCCTGCAACGCCAACAATGACTGTGTGAGTCGACGATGCAACAGCGGGCGTTGCGCGGAGGGCCTCCCGGACAATGGCGTCGCCGATGGCGATGAAACAGACATTGATTGCGGCGGAACGAAGGCCCCCAAATGCTATTCCGGACGCATTTGTTCAGCGGCCACCGACTGCGAAAGCGGTGTTTGTACTACCGCACTCTGTGCTGCACCCACGGCGGCCGATGGCGTGAAGAACGGGACCGAAAGCGACGTCGACTGCGGCGGAACCTCCGGTGTGAAGTGCGCGGTGGGTAAGCGTTGCAACGCCCACATCGACTGCGCGAGCGAGGGCTGCGACTACAAAGGAACCTGTATTGCTGCGCGTAGTTGCGCGGCCCACTACGGCGGCGACACGTGCGGCGTCGGCGAGCCGTGGCTCCTCGATGGCGCCGGGAATCAAGTTCCCGATCCGGCGATGAAACACGAGAGTTGTTGCACGTCGCTGCCGGTGCCCGGAGTCGCGGGGACCCTCGACAAGTACCTGGTTACTTCCGGCCGTATCCAGCAGTTCATGGCTCGCGTTGATGGAAATGTGCGCGGGTATGTGCAGGCGAATCCGCCCGCGGGATGGAACCCCGCCTGGAACAGCTATGTCCCGGCAGGCTGGAACGACGTCGCTCAGTTGCTGGGTGCCGGAACGACGGGGGCCGGAGAAGCGGCCGGCTGCTACCTCCGCGGCAACGGTGGGCGAACGTTCTGGCTTCCGACGAAAGCAAATACCGTCGACAATGGCGATATCGACCACGGATTTTCCAAGGACGTGCTCGATACAAAGGCACAAAATTGCTTTACGGGCCCCATTCTCGCAGCCTTCTGCGCGTGGGATGGGGGGCGACTACCGACGATGGGCGAGCTTCGCGCCGCCCTCGGTGGGCGGACCTACCCCTGGGGAAACACGGCGTGGAACCCCGATCTTGCGATCTTCAACAAGCTCTACGCGTGGCCGACCTACCCCCAGAACGCCGACCTCGACCGAACGGCGCTGATCGCCGCACCGGGGCGCCGCCCGCTCGGGTATGGGCCGTTTGGGCACGCCGATTTGGCCGGACTCCTCTTTGAATATTCGGCAGGACTCACCGTTGCTTTGTGGCAAGGATCCTTTGAAGGCCACGCGATTTCGATGAGCGACTACGCGGTAACCCCCGCTCGAAAATACTGGGCTATTGGCGGTCGCTGCGCCCGCTAAGCACCTGAATTCAAAGGTTATCTACCGTCTTTTCGCGGGGGAGAACGATGTTGTAGACCCCCTTCCCCGTCGCGACGTATTCGGTCGGTGCGTCGGCGTGGAAGACGAACATATCGGCTACGCCGACGCGACTTCCTACGCGAACCACACGCGCTTCTGCGTACAGATCAATCAGGCGTCCGGGGCGCAGGTAGTCGATGCGCATGTCGATGGTCGAGACGCGGCTGCGCGGGTCATCGGCGTAGGTCCAGACCGCGAGGCCGCCGGCGACGTCGGCGAGGGTGGCGGCGAGTCCCCCGTGGAGGGCGGGCCTCGTCGGATCACCAATGAAATCTTCGCGAAACGGGACGCGGATGCGGCAGTAACCGCGCTCTGCCACTTCAAACTGCATCCCGAGGAAGCGATTGAAGGGAACGGCGTTCTGCATGACTTCGCGAAGGAGTTCCGGATCGATTCCCATGCCGACGCCATGTAGGCGCCGCCACCCCCGAAGGGCGCGGTATTTTTGCAGGAGCCGACTGCAGATTCCTAGGCGGTGACGAACACGCGCTCGACCCAGTGGCGCTGACCATCGCCAAAGGCGACGAGGATGTGGGTCGGCGAAAGCTGAAGAACCGTGGCAGGATAGCGCTGACCGTTCGACCACGTCACGAGGACAGGGCGGCCGAGCGCGAACGGGTCGATCGGGGCGACGGGCGCCGCACGGACGCTTGGGGCGACCGGCGCCGCCGGGGCATAGCCACCTGGCGCGAACGGTTGGGCCTGCGGAGACGACGAAAACGGACGAGATTCGGCCATTTGGGGCGCAGACGCCGGTGCGACTCGCCGCGAAGAATCGAGGCTCGCGAGCTGGGGCGCGGAAAGCGGCGCCGCAACCGGCAACGGCGTCGTGGGTGAGAACGTTCCGCGAATGCCGGACGAGACCGGGGCAGCGACCGGAGCGACCTGGGAACGGGCCTCCATGACGGCGGTTCCGGAACGACCCGAAACCGCCGGGCGCCCCGAAGGTTCCGCGGCGTCCCCGGAGGCTGCACCTCTCGCCGCCTCGCCCGCGGGGGAGTCCAGCATCGCACGCAAATTCAGGTGACTCCCTGCGAGCGGCGAGATGACACGGGGCGCAGGGACGGGGCGCGCCTCGGACGACAGCCCCTCGTCGGCGACGGTCTCCCCCCAGGGCGTGGCGTTTGGGACCGAAACGAGCACGGGATCGGGGGCCGTTGTCGCTTCGCCCAAGATTTCGGCCGCACGCCGCTTCCCCTCGGCGAAGGCGGCGGCGAGCGCACTGTCATCTGGATTGACGGTCGCCCCGAGGGGATCAACGTCCGGTGCGGGCGCCACGCTGGGACGCGCTGGAACGTCTGCGGTCGATCGCCCACATTGAGGGCAAAATCGCGCATCCGTCCGGAGCTGATGGCCGCAGGCGAGGCAGTTCATGACCGAACGCGAAGCCTACACCACCGCGTCAAAAATCTGCAGCTCCACCGCGATGCCGCCGAGATCGACGGCACGCGCCGTCCGCAAACGGAGCCCGGCAGCTGCAGCCGCCTCGCGGGTCGCGCGCGGGGCCGGCGAGAGCCACACGAGGCGACCTCCCGGGGCAAGGACGGTCGCCGCATGCGCCAAGAAGCGGACCAAAAGCCTCGTAATTCCTTCGGCATCTTGGACGCGGCGCCCCAGCGGCGGATTGGTCACGATGGCGGTCACGTGTTGCGGCCGTGCGGTGCATGCGTCTTCGACGACGAGCGAGATGCGGTGAACGCCGACCGTGTTCGCAAGGGCGGCATCGATGGCGCGACGCTCGCGGTCGGTGCCATGCAAGGAAACGTAGGGGCCCGCTTCGGCGCGCTCGCGAAGTTCGAGGGCGGAGCCGCAGAAGGGGTCCCAGACGACGTCTTCGGGCTGCGGCAGCGACGCGCGGACGAGGGCCGCGGCGACGGTCGGGTGCGAGGCGGCGGGGACGTCGGCGACCCGGTAGGAGAACCGGTTTTCACCGAGGGCGTGGAGGGTGATCGCGACGGCGACCCCTTCGGCGGCAGAACGCTCAAATACCAAAGAAACCGGGGCATTGCGACCATCCGAAACGATCCCATGCTTGCCGAGCGCCTCGGCGAGCGCGAAGATTTCGGCGCGCCCGCGACCGTCGCGACGGGCAAAGGCGATCCGCATGCGCGGCAGGGCCGTCGAAGCCTCGCCGACCGTAAACAGCGGGCGCAGCCACGGGGCGACCGTCTCCGCGACGGCGGCGGCGAGCTTTGCCGGGGCCGACTCGCGCGGGGCGACGGCGAGCGGCAACACCGCCTCGATTTCGGACGCCGTTCGTACTGCGCCGAGGGCTGCAAGCGGAAAGGCGCCAGCGAACGTGACAACACCACGCTCGACGCGGACCTGGCTAAGTGCTCCGAGACGCTCCTCAATTTCCGCTCGGAGAATTTCCTCAAAGCCGGCCCGGCAACGAAGCCGCCAGGTGCATGCCGGGGCGACGGCGAGTTCGGCGAGCGGCGCCTCTTCGTGGGCGCGCGCCTCTTCCCGGCGAGCGACAACGGCCCCCTTCCCCGCGATGCCGTTTTCGTTCGCAAATGCGCGCCCTTCCGCGCCACCGACCGTCGCCAAGGCCCACAGCACCTCGCGACGGAGCGCTTCACGGTCGGCGGTGCGCAAGCCGGCGGCAGGCCCGTCGGCCGCGAGCCAACGCTCCGCCGCAGCGAGCAACTTCGGGGCGAGCGTCTCCGTCGGCGCCCCTTTCCCCAGTTGAACAAGCACCTCGCGGAACGTGCGCGGCTCCTCTTCCGTGAGCGCCCCCTCGAGGACGTCGAGCGCCGGCTTCGAGCCGCCCCGCGCCAACCGGCCAACGAGGCGCACAAGCGCCGGACGGACGGCGGCGGGCGTCTCCGTCGAGGAAAACGCCCGAACAACCGCCGGCAGCGCCCCGTCTCCTGCCCGCTCAAGCGCTCGAAATGCTTTCTTTTCGAGCGTTTCATCGGCGAGGGCGCCGATGACCGCGGCGAAGGTCTTTTTCCCCGCGGTAAAGCCCGGGTCTTCGAGGAGGGCGACGAGTTCGGGCGTTGTGAGCATGGCGGTCATGGCGGGTCGGTGCTGCTACACGGAAAAGGATCGCACGGCGCGACGAAACTTCCGGACGGGCCATCGCGTAGGGAATCCCGCAACGGTTCTGGTTCCGAGGAGGCGGCAGTTCTTATGACAAAACCCGACGCGAGCGACCTGGTCACCGTCCCCCGACGCACCCTTCTCCGGACGGCACTTGCCGGCGGCGTGGTCGCCATCGGCGGCGGCGCGTATGTGATCGCCAATGCACAAGAGACCGAAAAGGCGCGCGCAACCGTTCGAAATGACGGAAAATCTCGCCTCCCGCCCAGCCAGTACCTGCTGACAAAGCTGCGTGACATGGGCGGAACCGAAGGGGATCCGTCGGCGGCGAACTTTAAGCTGAAGGTCTACGGGGAGGTCGATGCCCCCTTTGAACTCACCTTCAAGGAGCTGCTCGCGCTCCCCCAGACCGACCAAAGTTGTGATGTTCACTGCGTCACAAAGTGGACGATGCTCGACGCGACGTTCACCGGCGTACGGGTGAAAGAGCTCGCCGACAAGGCGAAGGTCCGGAAGGCGGCACGGCACGTTATTTTTGAGGCGGCCCACGGCTACACCTCCAATGTGCCGATCGCCGAAGCGCTCGCACCAAACGTCCTCGTCGCTCATCGCCACGACGGAAAGGCGCTCGGCCGCGCGAACGGTGCGCCAGTTCGCGCGCTCGTTCCCGATTTGTATTTCTGGAAGAGCGCCAAGTGGCTTACGGGGATTCGCTTCGTCGCGAAGGACGAACCCGGCTACTGGGAAACGCGCGGCTACCACAACCACGCCGACCCGTGGCGGGAAGAGCGTTATGGCTGAACCTACCGAAGTAAAAGAACTTTCGCCTGCCGGCGCCGGGAGCCGGGTCACGAAAGAGGCGAAACCGAGCAAACCGGTTTTGCGCCCGTGGGTCCGCGCGCTCCATCGGGATTTTGGCTACTTCGTCGTCGGACTCACCGTCATTTATGCGGTCTCCGGGCTGGCGGTAAACCATATTGCCGATTTCGACCAAGGGGACGCAAGCTTCGTTCGCTACTCGACGAGCCACGAACTTGGGCCGCTCACCGGAGACGACGATACCCTTGCGAAGACCGTGCAAACAAAGCTCGGAATCACCGAGAAGCCGAAGGAGGTCTTTCGGCGCGGGGAAAACGAACTGGAGATCACCTTCGAGAATCGGACCCTCGAAATAGATACGCGAAGCGGTCACGTCGACGATGACGGAAAGAAGCCACGCTTCTTTCTGCGCTTCGCCAACTGGCTCCATCTCAATCGCGGAAAGAAAGCCTGGACGATCATCGCCGACGGCTACGCGGCGCTGCTCTTGTTCCTCGCGTTCTCCGGGCTCGTCATGATCCCAGGCAAGAAAGGCTTTTTCTTTCGAGGCCTTGTGCTCGCCGGCGCCGGGATTGCCATCCCGGTCGTCTATGTGGTGTTCGCCGGCGGCAAGTAGGCGACGTCGACCTCAGCACCGAGCGCGTCGAAAAGCGGGCGGAGTTCGGCGCCGTCGCCTCGGAGAATTTGGAGCAGAACTCGCCCGCGGAACGGGTCGGGTGACGTGAGCGTGACCCACGCCTCGCCGGACGGCTCCGCTTCGCTCGCCAGCGGCGACACCTCATCGGGGAGTCGGAGAAGCCAGGCGCCCGCCCCGTCGGAGACGCGCGTCGCGCCAACCGCCTCGAGGGCATCGAGAAAGCGCCCGCCCCCGAGGGCGGCCAGTTTCGGTGCAATATGCACGCGGATTTCGCGCTCCGCGAGGCCGATCGCGACGATGGCGCACTGTGCGCGAAGCGCGTCGTCAAACAGCGGCTGGAGGGTCGCCTCAACGAGCGGGAAAGCGAGATGATGAGCCGCTGCACGGCTCCGAAGGCGCGCATCCCGAGCCGCCTCCGCCGGCGCCGAAAACGGCGGGAGTCGCCTGCGATGCTTGCAGGATGCAATCCTTGCAACGATCGCACGACGCTCGGCAATTTTCGCGACAAGCGCGTCGTCGATGCGCGCAAGTTCCGCCCGCAAGTCTTCGAGCTCGTCGGCCATGGCGGGACCGTTACCCCAGCGACTGGGCTCGGGGAAACGGCGAGCACGGATGGCGCCGCAAAAAATGCTAGCGGACCTTGTGGTTGCGATTCCCGCGTGGGCTCTTGAGGCGGTCGATACGCTCCGCCACCTCGACCGCGATCTCTATTTTTCCGTGCATGGTGCAACTCCGCCAGCGGTGCCGGTGCTGTACGCGGCGCGGCTCCTCTCGGCGATCGGCGGTGGGTTCGCGCTCTTCTTGCTCCCGCCGGCGTGGCTCGCCGCGAGGAAAAAATCAGAGAAGACGCTCGAATCATTGCTGTACCAACTATTACTTGCGGTCCTTGTTACGGCGGCGGTGGTTTTCCTCATGAAGCTCGCGGTCGGGCGAACGCGCCCCTGTTACGCGCTTCACGCGGGCGCCTGGTGCACGCCTCCGACCGACCCCTCCTTCCCAAGCGGCCACGCCGCGGGGAGCATGGCGGTTGCGGTGACGTTAGGTCGCCGTTCGCGGGCCGCGCTCCCTCTCCTCTTCGCCGCGATCGGCGTCGCCTGGTCGCGCGTCGTGCTTGGTGTCCACTTCCCGAGCGATGTTCTGGCCGGTGCCGCGCTTGGCGCCGCCCTCGCGTGGGTCATCGACGCGAGGTGGAACCGACCGCGAGCAACCTTTGGAAATCGCCCATTTTCCGGGTGACAAGCCGACGAACGTGACGAAGATGGCCGCATGATCCGTTCCGTCCCGCGCTTTCTTCCTTCAGCAACGCTTGCGGCCCTCCCCTTCGCACTGCTCGCCGCGTGCAGCACGGCCACACCGGCAGAGTCTCCCGAGGCGGATGGTGGCGCTATCGCCACAGATGCGGGCTCAGATGCCTCGGTAGATGCCGCCGTCGATGCCTCGGTAGATGCCGCCGTCGATGCTGCGCTTCCAGCAGATGCGGGCCGCGGCGATAGCGGGCTCAGCGATGCGAGCTTGCCCGTCGATGCCGGCATTGATGCTGCCGATGGGTCGAGTGATGCGGGGGTCGTGATCGATTTGTACGACCCGGCAATCGTCCCCAAATTCGAATTGACCCTCGCTCCAGACGCCATCGCGATCCTGTCGAGCACGGCAACCGCCGACCAAAAGACCTGGGTCCACGGGACGTTCCGCTACGGCGGAAACGAAGTGTTGGACGTCGGTATCCGCCGAAAAGGATCGTCCACCTTCCGGGCGCTCCCCGGGAAAGCTTCGCTCAAGGTCCGCTTCGACAAATACGTAAATGGACAAACATTTGCGGGACTTCATGAGCTCACCCTCAACAACATGGTGAGCGACGAGACGGGCCTCGCCGAGCGCCTCTCCTACCACTTGTTTCGTGCCGCTGGCCTTCCCGCACAACGCGCCAACTCGGCGACGGTCGCCATCAATGGCGACAATTATGGGCTCTACGCCAACATCGAGACGCCAAACAAAGATTTTATCAAGAGGGCTTTCGGTGCAAATGCGAAGACGCTCTATGAAGCCGACTACGGCCAGTGGATTCCGAACGATGGTTCTTACAGCGAAGAAGTAGGTGACGGTACGAAAGCGGATCTTACCGCCCTCTTCGCCGCCGTCGCAGCCACAACCGATGCAAACCTCCCCAACAGTGTCGCCGCCAATCTCGACGTCACCGAGTGGCTGCGTTTCTCGGCGGCCGAAGGGGTGATTGGGGACCGAGACGGCTACGCGTTCAGCATTTATTCGTCGCACAACTACTTTCTTGCCGGAAATACAAACGGTGTACTTTCGTTGGTTCCGTGGTCTCTCGACCTCACCTTCGAGGACAACCCGCGCGTGATCGTCACAGCGCCGAAGCCGGCCTATCCGACCGGCGAACCGACGCTCCTCAAGCGCTGCAAACAGTCGGCTGCCTGCTGGGCGACCTACAAAGCGCAAGTATCTTCAGTACTTCAGGTCTTTCAGACGCAGAATCTCGGTGCGCTCGCGCAGACCTGGCACGCCCAGATTGACGGCTACCAGAGGAACGATCCGAAGCGGGAATCGACGATCAGCACCTACGACGCCGAGACGAACAACCTCTACGCCTGGATCGCCGCGCGTCCGGCGGTCGTCACAGCCCAGTTGGCGGCGCCGTAGCCGCGAAGCGCACGACCCGGAGGCGCTCCCCTTCGTAGAGCACTTCTCCGACGCCGGTGAGCTTGCCGAAATGATCCTTCGGCGCCACGACGAGGACCTTCCCCTTGGCGGCCTCCTCGTGAACCCACGCCGTATCGACGTCAAAGACCCAGGCGCGTGAGAACTCCTCTCCGTGGAGTCCGGAAAGGACCTCCGTCTGGGCGACGTCGCAAAAGATACGCACCGGTTTTTCACGCCGAAGTAGATCTGCGGCGATTCGTTCTTCCCTCCACGCATTTCGGTGAATCAATCGTAGATTCACCTGGTGGGGAACGACCTTTTCAATCACCGTATAGGTCGCGAGCGCCCCGACGATGGCGGTCCCCACCAGCGCGCCGGTGAGCGCCCGGAGGGGGCGACCACCAATGACGACGGCGAGGGGCAGTCGGCGTGCCGCGAAGGCAACGAATGCGACCACGCCGTGGGCGAGGAGCGCCGCGTAGAAGGGGAGGACGGCAAAGAAATGTCGAAGAAGTCCAAGATGTTGACCGCGGACCCAGCCCCACGTAATGAAGGCCAAGAGCGCAGTGCCCACCAGCGCGAACGCGAGCCCTTCTCGGCGCTCTGCACGCAGGCGTAGCGGCGCCGCGTACCCGACAACGCCGAGGAACGCGAAGCCTACGAAGGGGCCGAGCTGGTGCCACGGCAAGCGGATCGCGTACCAGGTAATCCCTTTGTAGAAAGGGTCGAGAGTTCCGACGCCCGACTTGCGAGCGCTCTCGACAAACTTCGCGTTCTCTTTCGCAAATGCGAAGAACTCGCCATATTGAGCGCGGTGGGCAAAAATCCACGCAACGATCGTGAGCCCGGGAAGCAGAATCGCGAGAAATCGTGTGTACATTCCGCGAGCGCTGCTGCCAGGCGGTATCGTGCGGCGGGCGACAACCCGATAGGCGAGAGCCGCGAGCGCGAAGGCGGGGAGCGTCGACCACGCTTCGTAGCGGAGCACGCAGGCGAGCGAGAGGAGCAGTCCGGCTACCAGGTGACCGACGCGGCTCCGTCGATCGACAAGAACGACCGCCCCGAGGAGGAGCGCCGCAAAGAGCGGCTCGGGCTCGCCCGTCTGCCCGTGCTCAATCGCGAAAGGAAAAAGAATCAATAGCAACGGTGCAAGACAGCGGACCGCGAGCGCACGCAACTCTTTGGCAGAAATTGGCGCAGATAAATCACCCTTCTTCTGCGGCGAGAGCGCCGCGACGAGGAGGAGCGGCTGCAAGGACGAAAGCCCCACATCGATCTTCCGCATCGCCTCCAGTCCCCCACCCAAAAGGTGAAGACCGGCGTAGCAAAAATGCCAAAGAGGGAGCCAGACCCAGTGCTGGCGGAGGTCGGTCGGGTTCGCGAGGAGCGTACGCCCGATGATGGCGTGGCCGTAGGCATCACCGTCCAGGTCGGGCCCGGCGCGAAGGAGATCGAGGCGGAGCGCCGCGAGGACGACCGCCGCGACGACCCCCGAAATCCACGGTGCCCACTGCCTGAATTTCATGGTACTTTCGGTGAATTCGGCGCCAGGGCCCCTGTTGAAGGGGGCCCGCCGTCTCTCACGACGCCGTTGCCAGGGAATTCGCTGGCGGTCGTGAACGGACGGGCCCCTCGGCGGAGAAAGACGCGAACCGCCCCAAATGCGTACGCCTCCCAGTAGTCGCTGCGCAGCGTCTTTGCCATCGCAGCATCGTGATTTTCGATGTCCTCAAGGGCATCTTCAAACGACGTGAGCGGGGCGCGATCAAACAGGACCCACGCCGCGGCGGGGTGAGTATCCAGGCGCTCGTGGACGTCTTTCCAATGGGCGACTTCCATCCCCTTCACGACGGCTGCCACCGCCTCCTCGCGCCCGGTCGGCGCGGTGTCCAAGGCGCCGTGCCAGGCGGCATCGGCATCGAGATCGTAGGAATAAATATAGGGGGTCGCCGACAATCGTTTCGCAAAGAAGAGGACGTAGGGATCGATCCCGTAGGTCTGAATGCGGTCGTCTGGCGCAGTGTGTGCTGCCAAAAAAGCGGCTGCTCCGCGCATTTCGCGCGGGTAGTAGTCGTAGCCGCGGAACGCATCGAGCCAGGGGCGCGAGATGGCGACGTTGGCTGCGTCAAAGGGCTCGCCCCGCTGGGCCGCCGTCGCCCCGATGGTCGCTGGCCAGGGGAAGAGAACGTGGGGCGCCCCCTGGAGCGTGAACCGAAGGTAGTAGACGCCGACCGCCGCGAGCACCGCCCCCAGCGCCCCGGCGAAACGCCGAATTCCCAAAGATTTCGACCATTCCGAGCGATCGGCAAGCGCGAAAGCGAGGGTGACACCGAGGAGGTTTACGCCGAAAGTTGCAGGATGCAGATGATAGGGGAAGCCCTTCTTCTGAAGGATGACGCCAAAGACGCCAAGTGCGCTCCAGAAGACGATCGGGAGCGCCCGCAGCGGGAGGAGACGAGAGACGAGCGCGACAACACCGAGAACCGTCGCGCCCGCGGCCATCCGGAAGGGGACGGTGTTCCAGTCGAGCTCGTACAGCTCCCGCGGCGTGTGCGGCCAAATGTAGA